>JAICXX010000350.1 GCA_025934485.1 Chitinophagaceae bacterium | reverse complement strand
TGAAGGCGAAGGGATAAAGGCTCCCAGCCCCAGCTCTTTCCATTTTTTATCGACCGCCGCGATCGTGGCGTCATCGGCTACGATGATATTGGGCCAATCGCGCTGGAAGTCGTCCAACTCACGGGTCTTGCGGGTGCCGTCAAGCCCCAGGCAGGCGAACCGCTTACGGTCATCGATACCCGAGGGCCGCTCGGTGAGGAGATGATCCCGCCGCGGGTCCAGGTTATTGCAGAACCGCCAGAGCGCAACGCCTAGGTCGCTGGCGTCTACGGTATGCTCGATGTAGAGGATCATCTTGATCCCTTCGAGCTCGTTCAGTTCACAAAGCGAAGCCTGCAGCTCGCGGATATGCCCCGGTCTGTTCTTATGTACGGCAAGAAGGAGACAGGGGATGCCTTGCTTTACCAGTGAAAGATTGACACTGGAGATCTCGGGCCACTGCGTCTGCAGCCTGGCTGCCGTCAGCGCCGTATACGCCGTAGCCGAAAGGAGGTAATGCGTGTCGGCCTCTTCTTCCGCCTTCGTCGTACCGTCGATGCACATTTTTCCGCCGAAACCCAGCTTGCTGCAGCTATGATCCAGCACGTCCATGGGGCCCTGCGAAAAGCTGATATCGGTGGCGGGGTTGAGGTTGCGGAAGACATCCTGCGCAAGCTGAAGGTAGTTTGTGATCGACGTTTTTTCATCGGCGATCACCAGGATCTTGTTGAACATCATCTGTCCCGCGCCCCACATGGCATTCATCACCTTCCCGCCCTGACCGGCATATTCTTTCCGGATCTGCGCGATCACGAGGTTGTGGAAGACGCCCTCGACCGGCATGTCCATGTCTACGATCTCGGGCACCAGGGTCATTTTGATCGGCGCCAGAAAAATGCGTTCGGTGGCCTTTCCAAGCCAGGCATCCTCTTGCGGTGGTATGCCCACGATGGTAGCGGGATACACCGGATTCTTCTTATGCGTGATGGCGGTGATGTGGAAGCGCGGATACCAGTCGGGCAACGAATAATATCCCGTATGATCCCCAAAAGGGCCCTCCCAGATAAGTTCCTCGGTAGGGTCTACATATCCTTCTATAATGAAGTCTGCGTCGCTCGGGACCTCGATCTCGGGTTGGGTGAGACATTTGACCAGCTCGACCTTTTTTTTGCGGAGGAAGCCGGCGAGCATGTATTCGTCGACGTTCTCGGGTAGCGGCGCCGTCGCGCTATACGCATAGGCCGGATCGCCGCCAAGGGCTACGGCCACCGGCATCTTTTTTCCGGTCTTTTTGTATTCGGCAAAATGGCGGGCGCTCACCTTGTGTTTATGCCAGTGCATGCCGGTGAGTGTCGGCCCGAAGAGCTGCATCCGGTACATGCCCACGTTGCGTGAGCCCGTATTGGGATCTTTGGTGTGGATAATGGGGAGGGTGATGAAGGGGCCGCCATCCTTGGGCCAACAGGTGATCACCGGTAATTTGCTTATATCGGGGTTTGCCATCACGACCTCCTGGCACTGCCCGCGGCCGCTTTTTACCACGGGCATCCAGCTGGCGAACTGTCCCAATTTGGGGAGGAGTTTGAGTTTGTCGAGGATACTTTCCTTGGGGGCGGAAAGCAGCTTGAAGAGGGCTTCGATCTCGCGGGTCACGTCGTCGAGCCGCGTCACGCCCAGCGCCATACACATGCGTTTTTCGCTGCCATAGGCGTTCATCAGCACCGGGAATTCCGTGCCGGTGTTTTCAAAAAGCAACGCCTTTCCGCCGTTGCCGCTTTTACTGATCCTGTCCGTTATCTCGGCGATCTCCAGCTTCGGGTCTACGAAGCTCTTGATGCGTACCAGTTCTCCTGCCTTGTCCAATGCCTGGATGAATTCCTGCTGGTTCTTGTAAGCCATGGAACAAAAGTACGCTCCATTTGCCGATCAATAAACTCTTTTCGGGCAATCGATGACGCCGTTGCGCCGGTGCATGAGCTGCCACGCCCCGTCGTTCAGCGCGATCGTCACGCGGAGGCCGGACATATAATACCAGTCCTTTTGCTTGGGGTTGCCGCGGATCGTCCCCGCTGCCGGGTATGGTTTGCCGTCGGTCACTTCGTTGCCGCGATAGGCCATCTCCACGGCTTCCCCGCCACGTGCGGCGAGCAGCGTGTTCTGGTCGACATATCTCGTGCTTACATCATCGAGATTATCGGTAAAGGTCTTGCGCAGGTTGATCTCATAGGCCACCACTACCCTATCCGACACGCGGAATTTGATGCCACCGCCGAAGGGGATCGAGAGCTGGGTGGTCGCATATGGTTTGCGGCCGGGATATTGCGACAGGCCTTCCCCTTCCGTGCTAAGCGGGCGCAGATAGACTTTGTGTCCCAGGGTGTCGTAAGCATACGGGTTGAAGTGAAAAAGCGCGACGCCGCCGAAGACATAAGGTGTCACCCGGTGGACGCGAAGATCGAGGAGATTGTATTCGAACAGGACGTTCCATTCCGTGATCACGGATTCGAAACTGAGGTTGCGGGCACGCAGATCGGCCTGTTTGCTTTGCGCGTCGGCCGCCGAGATGCGGCCATAGCTGAGATTGGAAAGCAGGGAGAAATGACCGCTCAGATCGTATTGGAGGCCGGCCCCGAAGGCCCCGTGCGATTGGCTGGTCGTATAGCGGGTGGACTTCAGGTCCCCGACGTAGTTGGAGAAGCCACCGTATAGGTTTACATTCCATTGGGCATGGGTTAGTAGCGGGAATAAGATTCCCACCAGGAAGATGCGTTTCATTCCAGTTCAGAATTTAATTGGTAAAAGGATTGTGAGCGTAAGGTTTAACGCAGGGCATATGGATTAACAACGGGTAAATGCGATTCAATACGGTTGGCGGGAGATAAGAGGGGAATTCCTTACACAATAAAATTATACGATAAGATATGATTTGGAGTTGCTCGATCTAGAGCAACTTTTAAGCCAAATATTTGCAAAAGCCCAGCCAAAAAAAAGTTAAAGCAAAATAATCGCAAATGACCCCCTTTCCTTACCTTTGCACCCCACGAAACCCCGCCCCCAACCCGGGCGGCCAGTTTTCGGGACGTAGCGCAGCCCGGTAGCGCACTTGCATGGGGTGCAAGGGGTCGCTGGTTCGAATCCAGTCGTCCCGACAATAATTTAGAACCCGCTCTAGTAGCGGGTTCTGGCTTTTATTAAATCGCAGACATAAAATCAAATCATTGATGAAGTGGATATTAAGGGTTCGAATACAAGGAGGTTAAATTCACCGATAATGGTTACAGGTTACAGAAAAAGGTGCCATTTGGCACCTTTACAAAATGACTTTAACCGAACCTGCTTAAGCAGATTGCAAAGACTTCATAAAGGCCTTCGCCTGTTCGGGAGTTTTAATAATTTTATGCAGAGAAGACCCATTACGGATCGCACTCGATGGCTTTACGCCACTCTTACCCATCCGCTTAGCTTTCGCTTTTAAATCTGCGATCTTTTTCTCAATGCTTCTTGTCATAGTACAAAGTTACTTTCATTTTTTTAGACGGCAAATAGTAACAAGCCTTATCTTTTTAATCTGAAAATGAAATAGTTATACATGAGATTGGATCTAATCACCATCCCATTTTTGATTCTATCGGTCATTGGAATAACATCGTTGA
>JAICXX010000075.1 GCA_025934485.1 Chitinophagaceae bacterium | reverse complement strand
GATGGAACCCTCGGTCCCAATTACCGCGACCTCTACCCTGCCCCTCCCCCTCCCGGACTAGTACCCAGCTGTGCCGAAGGCGGCGTTCTGGGTGTCTTACCGGGCATTATCGGCAGCCTTCAGGCATTGGAGGTCATCAAGGTCATCACCGGCGTTGGGGAGACGCTTTCCGGCCGGTTCTACATCTTCGATGCGGTGAATTTCGAAAGCCGGACCTTCAGGATCAGGCCGAGAGAAGACAATCCGGTGAACGGCAAGAATCCCACCATCACTGCGTTGATCGACTATGAGCAGTTCTGCGGCATGCGGGCTGTCGAGGAAAAGGCTTTGAAGGAGGTCACCGCGCGTGAGCTGTACGACTGGCAGGTAAAAGGTGAGCCTTTTCAGCTCATCGACGTACGCGAACCACATGAATATGACATCGTAAATATCGGCGGGGAGCTGATCCCGCTGGGAACGGTTTCCGAGCATTCGGGTGAGATCGACCGGGACCGCAAGGTTGTCGTGCATTGCAAGGTAGGTGGGCGTAGTGCTAAAGCCATTCGGGAGCTGGAGGAAAAGTTTGGCTACACCAATCTGTATAATCTCAAAGGCGGTATCCTCGCATACATCGACGAGATCCAGCCGGAGCTGACGAAGTATTAGCTGTTGCGGCCGGCTGCCGCGTCCAAAGGCTTAGCTGTTAAGCAGCTGATCCAGTACAGCGGCGACCTTGGCGGGATTGGGTAACATCGCATTCTCGAGGCCGGTGTTCATCGGCACGGCGGGGAGATCGAGTGCCCCAAACACCTCTACCGATGCATCCAGGGATGTAAAGCAATTGCGGGTGATGCGCCAGGCCAGGGCCTGGGCGAAGGAATTGGTTTGCTGCTCCTCCGTAAGCACCAGGCATTTGCCGTGACGGCGCACGGTAGAATAGACGAGCTCTTCGTCGAGGGGGAACAGCGTCCGCAGGTCGATGATCTCGATCTGCCCGGGAAAGCCGGCAGCTGCGGTTTTGGCCCAGTATACGCCCATCCCATACGTTATAATGCAACAAGATTCGCCGCTGGCTATCAGATCTTCCCGGGCGGCGAGAATGCGTCGTCCTTTACCAAAGGGGAGGATATAATCGCGGGCTGGTTCGATGGTCTTGGCCTCTTCCGTTCCGGGAACCTTGCTCCAGTAAAGACCTTTGTGTTCGAGCAGGATCGTGGGATTGGGATCGAGGAAGGCAGCTTTCATGAGGCCTTTGATGTCGGCAGCATTGGATGGGTAGGCTATTTTGATCCCTTTGACAGATAGCAGCGTGGTCTCGATGCTACCACTATGATAGGGTCCACCGCCACCATAGGCGCCGATGGGAATCCGGATAAGAGTCTGGACGGGAAATTTACCCTGACTTAGATAGCAGGATTTAGACAGTTCTGTGACCAGTTGGTTGAAGCCCGGATAGATATAATCCGCGAATTGAATTTCTACGATCGGCCGGGCGCCGACGGCGCTCATGCCCACTGTGGAGCCTATGATATAAGCTTCCTGGATGGCAGTATTGAAAACCCGGTGGTCGCCAAACCGTTCTGCGAGGGTTGCCGCTTCGCGGAAGACGCCGCCGAGACGTCTGCCGACGTCCTGTCCATACAACAGTGCTTCCGGATGATCTTCCATGATTTCGCGGATGGCGAACAAGGCGGCATCTACCATCAATACTTTGTTGCCGTCCGCGGGTTCCCGGACGCCCGTCTCTTCCGTTACGGGAGTAGGGGCGAACACATGATCGGTTACAGTGGCCGGATCGGGTTCGGGAGCTGCCAGCGCTTCCTGGAAGGCGTGGCGGACGGCGTCCATGGCTGTTTGGTGGATCTCGTGTAACCGTTCTTCGGCGACGCCGAGCGCAAGCAGGCGGGTCTTGAGCTTGGGCCGCGGATCACGGGAACTATGTTCCTGCATGTCCGTTTTATCCCGGTAGGTCTCGCGGCGGACCCCGCTGGTATGATGTCCCAGGAGTGGTGTTTGCGCCTGAACCAGCCAGGGCTCGCCGGTGCGGCGTACGGCTTCCGTAACCTCGCCCATGGCCTCGTAGCTCTGGAAGAAGTCGCTACCGTCGATGCGCAGCCGATTAAGGCCTTTGAAGCCTTCGGCGTATTCGCAGGCGTCCATGACCCGTGCTTCGTCCGAGCGTACGCTGATGCCCCAACCGTTGTCCTGAACGAGGTAGATGATGGGGAGCTTTTTCAGCACGGCGAACTGAAGGGCTTCGCTGACCTCGCCTTCCGTGACGCTGGCGTCGCCGAGCGAGCAGAGGACGAGGGGTTTGCCGTCATGGGCATGCGCGACCGTGGCGCCGATCTCCTGCAGATAGCGCAGGCCTTGCGCCAGGCCGGTAGTCGGAATGGCCTGCATGCCGGTGGCGCTGCTTTGGTGAAGCATATTCGGCCGGTCTTCGCCCCGGTAATTGGGATGGGAATAATATTCGCGGCCGCCCGTAAATGGATCATCTCCTTTTGCCAGCAGCTGCAGCATTAACTCATAGGGTTCGAAGCCGAGTCCGAGCAGGAGGCTTTCGTCCCGATAATAGGGGCTGACCCAATCATAAGGCTGGAGGTGGAAGGCGGTAGCCAGCTGGATAGCTTCGTGTCCGCGGGAGGT
Organism: Chitinophagaceae bacterium; assembly: GCA_025934485.1. Lineage (GTDB taxonomy): Bacteria > Bacteroidota > Bacteroidia > Chitinophagales > Chitinophagaceae > Puia. The sequence continues at coordinate 25,013 of JAICXX010000075.1, read as the reverse complement.
TGAGTGAACGTATTTGCAGAGGGGGCGGTTCGTTTCGTATACGGAAGCCATTTCAGCGGCGGCGCACATGAGCCGCCAGGCTTTGAGCAAGATGTCGATAGTGATCATTTGATATCGACAGTGAATAAGCTCTCGTCTTCGATAAAGCCTTCCAGCTCGTCGCCGACGACACACTCTCCTACTCCTGCGGGCGTGCCGGTAAAGACCAGGTCGCCGATGTTCACGGAAAAATAATTGGAGATATAGGCTACGATCTTATCGAAATTATTGATCATTAAGTTGGAGTTCCCCTGTTGTACCAATTCCTTGTTCTTGTACATGCAGAAATTGATGTCCTTTTTGTTCTTTACGTTCTGCAGGGGTATCCATTTGCCAATGGCTGCGGAGTTATCCCAGGCTTTGGCTTTTTCCCAGGGGAGGCCCTTTTCTTTGAGTTCGGCCTGGATATCGCGGGCGGTGAAGTCGACGCCAACGGTTACCGCATCATAGTATTTGCTTGCAAAGCGTTCCTGAATGTATTTACCATTCTTGGATATACGCAGAACGAGCTCGCATTCGTAGTGCAGCTCGTTAGTGAATTCCGGGTAATAGAACGGTGTATGGGCTTGTAGCAAAGCGCTTTTGGGCTTCATAAAAATGATAGGCTCATCGGGAACTTCGTTGTTGAGTTCTTTGGCATGAGCCACATAGTTACGGCCAACACAGAATATTTTCATATTCAATCAGGGTTTTTACTTGCGGGAGATTATGTCATTAGATAAATAGCACATCTCGGGCAATTAATTAATGTCTGTTAAATCCAGTTTTCAATCGGCCTGAAGAGACCCTGGGTACGTTCATAGGCATATTGAATATCAAAATAGTTACTCATTAAGGATGAATACAATATTTATGCGAAAATAAAGATTCCCCCTAACAAATCATAGTTCAAACTCTAATTTATTGTACTGGTTCATGGTCCGCTCAATCCCAATGGTGGCAAAGCTTTCAATGATCTCTACCGATCGCTGAACCTTGTTTTGCACCACCGGTAATTCGTTCGCGGTCCACTTGCCGAGTACAAAATCTATCTGCCGGCCTTTGGGGAAGTTGCTTCCAATCCCCAGTCGTAATCTTGGCCAGGCGTCCGTGCCCAGGTGTTCCTGGATGCTGCGGAGGCCGTTGTGTCCTGCGTCGCTCCCGCCGGGGCGGAGACGCAGTTTCGATAACGGCAGGGCCAGGTCGTCGAGTACGACAAGGATATTTTCAAGGGCGATCTTCTCCCTGTCCATCCAATATTTCACGGCGCGACCGCTTTCGTTCATATAGGTGGTAGGCTTGATGCATACCAGGATTTGTCCATGCCATTTGAGCTCCGTCTTTTCGGCTAGCCGTTCAACGCTGAATCTACCTGCGAGGCTCGCCGCGAGGGCATCCAGCACGTCGAAACCAATGTTATGACGGGTGCCGGCGTAATCGGCGCCAATATTACCCAGGCCGGCGATCAGGAACTTTCCCATAGTTAACCGGCTTAGCCGGTAAAATAACAAAAACCCGGTTAAAGTTTAACCGGGTTCCTACTAATAAAAATATTTATTTTTTGCCTGCCGCAGGTTTAGCAGCGGCTGGCGCAGCGGCAGCAGCAGGGGCGGCGGCCGGCTTAGCTCCAGCTGCAGGGGCAGTAGCAGCTTCCTCTTGTTTCAATTGACGGGTGAGCACGATCGAAGCGATGGGAATACGGGGAGAGTTGAGGATCTCGTAGTTATCCGCCTTTACATCTTCCACGCGTACGTTACCGTTGAGCTCCAGGTTCGTGAGGTCGACCTCGATGTTTTCCTTGAGGTATTTCGGCAGGGTCTTCACCTTCAGGGCTTTCATTTTGGTGATGAGCTTACCACCGTCCTTTACGCCTTTAGCGGCGCCGGTGAATTTCAGCGGGATGGTCGCGATGACCTTTTTGTCTTCTACCAGTTCCAGGAAATCCGCGTGGATGAGTTCGTCGGAAACCTTGTCGAACTGCAGGTCCTTGAGGATACACTTGTAGGATTTGCCATCTACCTTAATTTCGGCCAATTGGAAATCAGGTGTGTAGACCAGTGTTTTAAACGACGCCAAAGGAGCTGAAAAATTCACCTCTTTTGCACCCCCGTAAATTACACCGGGCACTTTTTCCTCAGAGCGAAGTTGGCGGGTGGCTTGTTTGCCAATTTCGGTCCTGAGTTGTCCTTCGATTGTAATTGTCTTCATTTTTATAATTATTGTGCACCGGTGATGTTTTATTCCGAAAGTACCATCACCGGTGCACGGTTAATGATGGGCCTTCGGCCAACGGGCCTGTGGCCCGTTTTGTGACGATTCTCGGCTGCGCTACTTATTTCTCAACTGGGAATGGATGAACAATCCCGTGATACTTCTATTCTCGTGTGCATTGCGGATGGCTACTGCAAAGAGTTCGGCCACACTCAGCACTTTTATCTTAGGGCTCGGACGTTTGAGCGGTATGGTATCGCATACCACCAACTCCGTCAGCACGCTGTTCTCGATGTTCTCGTAGGCTTTTCCGCTGAGTACAGGATGCGTGCACAAGGCTCTTACGCTGCGGGCCCCTTTTTCCTTGAGCAACCCCGCTGCTTTTGCCAGTGTTCCGCCGGTATCGCAGATATCGTCGATAAGGACGATATCCTTGTCCGTTACATCCCCGATCACGACCATGCTGGCAATTTCGTTAGCCCTTTTGCGGTGTTTGTCGCAAATGACCATCTCGGCACTGAAGTAGGTGGCGATCTCCCGTATCCGGTTAGCACTACCCACGTCAGGGGCCGCAAAGGTAAGATTTTCTACTTTAAGTTGTTCAATGTACGGGATAAAAATGGCCGAGCTATCCAGGTGGTCTACGGGGATGTCAAAATAGCCCTGGATTTGGGGCGCATGGAGGTCCATGGTGATGATGCGATCCGCCCCGGCCGAAACTAACATATTGGCTATCAATTTACTACCAATTGCCACGCGAGGTTTGTCCTTGCGGTCCTGGCGGGCATAGCCATAATAGGGGATCACGGCCACGACTTTGTAAGCAGAGGCCCGGCGGGCGGCGTCGATCATCAACAGCAGCTCCAGTAGATTCTCCGCGGGAGCGCAAGTGCTCTGAACCAGGAAGACCATATCGCCGCGGATGCTTTCGTTGAAAATGGGTTGAATTTCGCCGTCGCTGAAGTGCTGGATGGTAATTTTTCCGGAGGGGGTACCGAATTGCTGAGCTATCTTCTCGGCAAGGTACTGGGAACCCGTGCCGGAAAAAATCTTGGCTATATGATCCATTTGTAATTAAATATGGGCGAAGATACAGTAAGGGAATAATATTAGAGTGTCCAGTTTTTGGGGGGGGCATCGACAATAAAAGGCCTGTCCCGCGGATTGCGGGCCCAGGCCTTTGGCTAGTATTTTTTAACGGCGTGCCCCGATTAGCGGTTGACGGCTACCAGCTGTTGTTTTGCTGTGGTAACCATGGCCGTTCTTTCGGCTGCTTTAGCCGAAGATTTGGCGTTGAACGCGTAAAAGATCGAGGAGCAAACGAAAATGGAAAAGAAAAGGGCTACAATGTACATTCCTGCGCAAAACAGAAAGGGCTGCCAGCCACCGATGGCGTTAAAAGTAGATCTGTTCATTGGATTTTAACATTAGTTTTCAATAGATATACGGTTTCCAAACACCCCTATAACGAAACAAGCCAAAGCTTATTTTGGGGTTGGAAATGATTTTACAAAATAGGGAAAAAGGAGGAATTTTGCAAGAGGGGGAGGGAAAATATATGGAGGTCAGGGAGGCCCGGAAAAGGCCTATTAAGAATTGGTCGCCGGAGGACCAGCCAAGGGAGCGGTTGGCAACACATAAAGCGGCATCCATGAGCCAGGTCGAATTGTTGGCCATCATTATCAGAACCGGCAATCGCCACCACAACGCCGTGGAGTTGGCCCGAATGGTACTGGACCGTTTTGGCGATCTGCATATGTTATACAAATGCACGGTGGGGGATATGATGAAGATCCCGGGGATCGGAAAAACCAAGGCTACCATCATCATTGCAGCACTGGAGCTGGGGCGCAGACTTCGCGAGGAGGCGCCGCCGGACAGGCACTACATTCGAACCAGCCGTGACAGTGCAGATTACGTTCGTCCCCATCTGGCGCATCTCGACCACGAGTCCTTTGCCGTGATGTATCTAACCCAGGCTGGCTGGGTCAAGTGCTTTGAAGTCCTGACCAAGGGCGGCATATCGAGCACGGCGGTAGACCCGCGTAAAGTGCTGAGGAGAGCGTTGGAAGAAGACGCTGTGAGCTTCATTATATTTCACAACCATCCGTCGGGAAGTCTGAAGCCAAGCAAATCGGACGAGCAGCTTACCCAAAAGCTGAGTCAGGCGGCGCGGATAATGGACATAAAGTTACTGGATCATGTGATCATCGGGGAAGGCCGGCATTTCAGCTTTGCCGATGAGGGTCTGTTGAGCTAGCGGATCTGGATGTGTCTAACGGCGGGGATCATGCCTGCGCCGTGGGTCCGCCGAAGTTCATCGGTACCTGTACTTCTTCCAGGTCCTGAATCTTTCCGTTTGCGGCTTCGAAACGGACTACGTTTTCGGAGAGGGCTTTCATAAACCGTTTAGCGTGCTGGGGGGTAAGGATGAGCCTGGATTTTACTTTGCTTTTGGGTGTTCCGGGCATGACGTTGACGAAGTCGATGACGAATTCTGCGTGGGAATGGGTAATGATCACCAGGTTGGCATACTGGCCTTCGGCCACTTCTTCACTGATTTCGATGTTCAATTGACCCGCGGGTATTTGCTGCTCGGCCATAATCCAGGTTTTTAGCGTGATTTTCGGTAAAAATACAAAAGGACGTCTTTCGACGTCCTTTTATTTATACAGATTCGACGCTTGCAGTTCCAGTTAATGAAATGCTAATGAAGGTCTTAATTCGAAGATGGTTCTGTACAAAAAGCAAAAGGGCATCTAAAAGACGCCCCTTTGCAAAATATCGACACAATGAACTACGGGTATTCGCCCGCTATTGTTTCACAAAGAAGAGTTTTGTCGTTCTAAGATCTCCCCCAATGGCCGTCGCGGCCGCTGAGACATTCACCGAATTTACGTTCGTTTCCGCCACCGGATAGGTAAATCTGTACGGGAAAGTGGAAACGGCGTGGTTGGGCGCAGGAAGCACAGGATAGCCAAGTCTCCTGGTTTCTGTCCAGGCATCCCATGCCCTGTTATAAAGAGCGATCCAGGCCTGCGTTCCGATCTTTTGCTGCCAGGTACTACCTGAGGCGGCGGAGGCATAGTCAACGGAAGCTTGTGCATAATAGGCATCGGCATCCGCTTGCGCTCCACCCCACTGCAGAATAGATGCTTCCACGCCGTTCTTGTAAAAAGTCGCAGCCGAGCCCCCTACATTATAACCTCTCGCAGCTGCTTCGGCCAGATAGAATTGAACTTCGGGATAGTCCAGGAAGTCTCCCCTGAAATCAGCAGCGATGAGCGTGGGATTCGGATTGGAATTGCCAAAATAGCCTCCACCGACACCAGGAGGAAGACCACTATAAGTTGTCTGAGTATCGGACTGCGTTGTAAAATACAGTGGAAGTCTCGGGTCCTTAAGCGAATCTAATTCGTTGATAAAGGTTGAACAAGCATCGAAATCTTCAAATCTCGATCCCAAGGTCATAAAGTTGTAGATCGGATTGACATAGGGAGGAGATGTTGTATAAGAGAAATAGGCATTATCAGCATTCGATTGAAACACATGAGGTGCGGCGGCTTCGACAGCCGCCTGAGCCGTAGCGTTATCGACATCGGCAAGGAGAATTCCCATCCGCAACAACATGGAATTTGCATATTTTTTCCACGAGGTGTTGTCCCCACCGTATACCTGGTCCGCCGAACCGACGCCGTCCCCTCCGCCGTTCAAGGCAGCAATGTCTGCCGTCAGGCGCGTCAACAAATCCTTATAGATCGTCATTGCATCGTCGTACCTCGGAAAGTTAGTACTTGAAATTTTGAAAGCATCGGTATAAGGAACATTGCCATAGGTAGTAACCAGGTAATAAAACGCCTGTACTTCGGTGATATCGATCTGTGCGTGGACGCTTGCCAGCGTACCGGCGTCGGTGATTTGTAGTTTAGCCAAAGAATCCGCCCGTACCAGGTTTGCTAAAACATCCAGATAAAGCACGTTCCAATCTAGATCGGGGATGCCCCGGTAAAGAATATCATACTGGCTTTCGTTCAGATAGGTCGTCTCCTGCCAATATTGCTCGAAAAAATTCTGGGGGTTATAATCATAATCCGCATTGTTGAGCAAAAACGACAAGCGAAACTGTGCCCGGGTAAAGAGGGCAGTGTATGATATGTTTGTCGGATTTTTGGGATCATTATTCAATTTTGTCAGATCCTTTGTACATCCGCCTAATAATAGCAGGAGGATCGGCACTATTAATAAAGTTCGGTTGAATATTTTCATCATTATTTTCTTTAATAATTAGAAATTGACTTTCAGGTTAACTGAGGCTTCCCGAACGGATGGGTATGCGCCGGATTGGAAACCGCTGATATTACCGAAGCTTGTTCCGGCTTCAGGATCGGCCATCGGCAGGTTTTTATGAATGATCCACAGATTGTGGCCGATCAACGACAATTGTATCCCTTTAATCGATTTGGTGTTCGCCAAAAGTTTTTTTGGCAGGGAGTAGCTCAGGATTACTTCTCTCAGCTTAACGAAACTGCCATCATACACAAAATTCTTGTCCGGGGCGGCGCCAAAACCATAAGCAGAACCAGCATAGCTGGCATCGATATACTGGGTGTTGGCTTTGCCATCCGCCGTTACGCCGGGTAAAATAACGCCGCCGCCATCGGATAAAGCAGACCTTTTGGGCTTGCCATTGGCATTATTGCCAGCAGTGTTCGGATACAGGCCATCGTACTGACCAAAATCCTGGTCGAGTGAAAATACGCTGCCGCCTTTCCTCCAGTCAATCAGGAAGCTCAGCGTAAAATCTTTCACGCGAAGGCTGTTGTTGATACCACCGATCCAATCGGGTTGGACATTTCCGATTGGTTCATTTTCGTCCGGAGTTTTCTTATAAGCGCCGGAAGCGTCCACTGTGGGTTGTCCATTTGTATAGATGAAGTCAGAACCACGGATCTGACCATAAGCGCCGCCCAGCGGTGCATTGAAAGACGGTCCAAATGGGAATGCACCGATTTGAAGGTCTTTTGCTTCTGCACCGGAAGCATCTTTGTATAACTTTAGGACCGTATTCCTGTTCCGCGACCAGTTTACCCTGATATCCCATTGGATATCTCGTGTTTTAACAGGCGTACCGGTCAGGCTAAGTTCAAGACCCTTGTTCTGCATTGAACCTGCATTCTGGTATTGATAATTATACCCGGTGGCGGCAGAAATGGTAACGGCGATAATTTCGTCGATCGTCTTTTCGCTGTAATAGGATGCTGTCAACCCTAACCGATTGTTCAGGAATGCCAGCTCTAAGTCGGCTTCCGGGCTCTTTGTACGCTCGGGCTTTAAAAGCGCGTTGTTTTTTGTAGTCTGTAAAGAACCCACTGGATTTCCACTATAGGGTGTTAGTATCTTATAGGTATCGTACACGCTGTACACCGGTGCATCAGCGCCGACTTCTGCAAAGTTCGCACTCAATTTACCATAGCTCAACCACGTAAGATTGGGCAGCAGTTTAGAGAACACAAAACCCAGCGCGATCGAGGGGTAGTAGTAAGTATTATTACCCTTGGGTAAAGTAGATGACACGTCTCTGCGCAGGGATCCATCAAGGGTAAGGAAGTCGTTATACGACAAGGTGGCTGAAGCATAGAGGCCATTAATCTCCCTGATCTGGTCGGTTTCTATTGCCGCTTCCGGATTAGCCGCGGAGTTAGCCAAGGACCATACACCCGGCAGCGCAAGACCTCCATTGGTCGTGGCACTGGTGGTAGCGTCTTCGCTGCGTCTTAAATTGGCGCCTACTAAAGCGCTCAAATTAAAGGCAGAGCTTAAATTTTTATGAAGATTGGCCATGAGGTCCACGTTCCTTTCATAAAAATCGTCCGTGAACTTGGTATATTTAGAAACCGCCACGGAAGCAGTATTCGTCCGTTCTTCCTGCAACCAATGATATTGGTCCAATGAGACGCGACCCGTGAAGGTAAGCCAGCTGGTGGCATCCCATTTTGCATTTACATTGCCGATTAGACGTTTGCGATTGTCGCTTTCGTAACTCTGGTAACGCCAGAAATAGGGGTTGTCCCAGTATGCCGGCTTGGACACCTGAGAAGGATTTCCCCAGTTCCAGGTGGTATTCCCTTCTATGGGCATATTTGCCGTTCTGTAATAGGCATCCTTCAACTCCTTCATATCCACATTCATTTCCCACCATTCCCGGAATTCCATCATGGGGTTGGGCTGGTCCTGGCCGGAATACCCTGTACCGTATCTTCCGATAGTGGGCAGATCATAATAATTGGCTTCGCCGCCGACTTGCAGGTTTTTCAGCAGATTGTAGGTAGCACCGAAAGTGAAAATACTCTTCTGCTCGTTGCTATTGGGCAGGATACCGTTCTCATTATCCCTGGTATAACCAAATTTATAGGAGCCGTTTGCATTTGAATTCGTTATCAATATACTTTGGGAATTGGATACGGGGGATTCTAAATAAGTAGCCGGACCGTTCTTCGCCGCCACCCAGGGTCTTTCCGTCTGGTAGTATTGCGAGGTGGGGTCGATAGCATCCCATTGATAGACCATCAAAGTAGGATCGAAAGCTGCGCCATACGAAGCGTCTTCAGTCGTCGGTACCAGGGGACCCAGGCCTTGCTTGCCGGTGTAACTATAGAAATAGGGCTGAAAAGGATCAGATGTGCCTACACCGTATTGGGCAGCATAACCGGCACCATATTGATGTTGATATTTCGGGAAAGTGCTCTTATCATACCAACCCTTTTTTACTGCGGTGTTGACTACCACGTTAAGGCCGTTCGACCCTTTCTTGGTGGTGATCAAAATAACGCCGTTACTTGCTCTTGAACCATAGAGCGCAGTTGCAGCGGCGCTTTTCAACACGGTAATAGAGGCGATGTCATCCGGGTTCAGGTCGGAGATCGGGCTACCATAATCATAGCCGCCGCCGCCGGTCATCTGCGTATTGGTATTTGTATTATTGTTATTTACAGGCGTTCCGTCGATAACAAAAAGCGCCTGGTTGTCGCCGGTAATCGACTTATATCCTCTCAAGATCACGTTCGTGGAACCGCCGATGGTATTGCTCTGAGAGATTTGAGCACCGGCAATCTTACCCGACATCGATTGGGCGATATCGAAGGTTCGGTTATCGCTAACATCGGCTCCGGAAATCGTTTGGGCGGCGTAGGCAACGCGATTGCGACTTTTTGTGACGCCAAGCGCGGTAACAACGACTTCGTCCAGGCTGGTCTTTGCGCCTTTGAGCGTAACAGTGATAGCATTATCCGAACCGACCTGGACTTCGGCTGGAGAGGTACCGGTCGACGAGATGACCAGGAAATCGCCAACTTTTGCTTTGATGACAAACTTGCCCTCCGCATCGGCCGATACGCCCGCCTTGCTGGATCTAATTTTTACAGATGCAAATGGAACAGGTTGGCCTTGTGCATCGACGACTTTACCCGTGACGGTTTTTTGTTGTGCGAATACCCACCCCATGGACAGGAGCAGCACCGCCAACAGTGATAGACGTTTTCTCATGTGAAAAGTTTTAGTTTGTTCGGCAGACCCTACTGCCTTTGTTTAACAAGTGATTGATTAACCAATAATTGAAACAAGCCCGTTATAGGCCATTGAAAAGGGAAAGACAGGGTTAACCCGACAAATAAAAAAGTGTTGACGGCCTAGCTATAATAAATAGCCGTGCTTTCCTCAAAAACATTCGTTTTCTCATGTGACTCATGTTTTTAATTAATATTTACAATAAAGATTCCCGATGTAAACCCCCGGGACCGCTCACGAAAAAGGGCATGCAATAATTCAATAACGCATGGAGGCTCCTAACGATTGCTTAATGAATACCCGGCCTGGAGGTGGCCGTCTGGAGGGGGGAATAGGGCCAAAAAGGGCCGATGGCACTGTAGACAGTGTAAAAGATTTTCTCATGTGTGTAGTTTGTGACCATCCAATTTAGCATTTTTACTTTTTCTAGCCAAAAAAATGTTAAATAATTGTGAGTCGGACTAAAGTTTCAACTCGCAATAATGCCGGCCATAATACAAATCATTATATCATCTTTTTTCGATGGTGTTTTTTTGATATCCTACCTTTGCGGCATGGAATTATTAGATGGCAAGCTGGCCTCTCAGGCCATAAAAGACGAATTGACACTCAGGGTGGCGGAATTGAAGGCGGAAGGCAAGAAAGTACCTCATCTGGCGGCGGTTCTGGTGGGAAATAATGGCGCCAGCGAGACGTATGTGGGGGCCAAGGTAAAGGCTTGCGGGGAAATCGGTTATCGGAGCACGCTGGTCCGGCTGGAGGATACGATAAGCGAGAACCGGTTGCTTACGGTCATCGACGAGCTGAACAACGATATGGATGTGGACGGTATCCTGGTGCAATTGCCGCTGCCAAAACATATTTCCGATGAAAAAGTAATCACGGCCATTTTGCCATCCAAGGACGTGGATGGGTTCCATCCCCAGAGCGTGGGGAGGCTGGTACTGGGGCAGCCGAGCTTTATTTCTGCCACTCCGCACGGCATTATGCTCTTGCTGGAACATTATAAAATAGACACCCGCGGGATGCATGCCGTGGTCGTGGGCCGCAGCAATATCGTCGGCCGGCCTATGAGCATCTTGTTGAGTGCCAATACCAATCCCGGCAATTGTACGGTTACCCTCTGTCATTCCCAGACGCGGAACCTGGGGGAGATCTGCAAGCAGGCGGATATCATCGTGGCGGCGCTGGGCAAGCCGGAATTCGTACGGGCCCCCATGGTTAAAAAAGGGGCGATCGTCATTGACGTCGGGATCACCCGGGTACCCGATACCAGCAAGAAAAGCGGTTTTGCGCTCAAAGGGGATGTGAAATTCGACGAAGTGGCGCCGCTTTGCAGCTATATTACCCCGGTGCCGGGGGGCGTGGGGCCGATGACCATTGCCGCGCTGATGAAGAATACCTTTAATGCCTGTGTGGAGAGAAATGGAAACGAGTAGCATCATAGCGACCAGCGAACGAATGGACACGGATCTACCCGTGATGGAATCCTTTTATACCTTGCAGGGGGAGGGTTTCCACGAGGGTAAGGCGGCCTATTTTATCCGGCTGGGTGGTTGCGATGTTGGCTGCGTGTGGTGTGATGTCAAGGAAAGCTGGGATGCGGGCCAGCACCCCAGGCGTTCGGTGGAAGCATTGGTGGCTGAAGCCAGTGCCTATCCGGGACGGCTGGTGGTGATCACCGGTGGGGAGCCGTTGATGCATGATTGCAGTGAATTGACCGCAGCCCTGCGCCGGGCGGGGTTCGCGACGCATATCGAGACTTCCGGGGCGTGGCCGTTGAGCGGCGACTGGGACTGGATCTGTTTTTCGCCGAAGAAGTTCAAGGCGCCGGTGCCGGATATCCCGCCCAGGGCGAGTGAGTTGAAAGTCGTAATCTTTAATAAAAGCGATTTCGCCTGGGCAGAACAATGGGCCGAACGGGTGTCGGCTGGCTGCCGGCTTTACCTGCAGCCGGAATGGAGCAAGTCCGTGCAGGTGACCCCACTGATCGTGGAATACGTCAAGGCGAACCCGAAATGGGCGTTCTCCCTGCAGCTCCACAAGTATATTCATGTGCCGTAGCTATACGGCTCGCAGGAAAATTTGTATCTTACTTTGTATGAAATGCGCAGCATTGACAGCGACAATTAAAAATTTCAGCGGAACTGTCGAACTGCGTTTCATGAACTCCATTGAAAAATCTTTATGTCCGTGAATAAAAACCATCGAATCCTGTTCGTTACCCTTTTTTTACTATGTCTTGTCCGGGCAGAGGCTCAATTCCATTATGATCCCGACAAAGTTCCCAAAAAAGCCGGTGGGCTCTATTCGAAGGCGCTGGAGCTGGCGCAAAACGATGATTTCAAAGGAGGGATCGCCATCCTGAAACAGGCCGTCCAGGTGGACCCGCAATTCGAAGACGCCTATCTTTCGATAGCGGGCATGTATGGGGAACTCAAAGATTACCAGGCCGCCATCGACAATTACGAAAAGGCCAAGGCCATCGACAGCGCGTATTTTATGGATTATAATCTCCCCTACTCCATCAACCTGGCGGGAAAGGGGGCCTTTGACCAGGCGTTAGTGGCCGTGAATGTTTTTCTTACCATCCCCAATCTCAATGAGACCAGCAAGAAGGCTGGGGAATACCGGCAGGGATGTTATCGGTTCGCGCTGGACTATGCGGCGAGCCATCCTGCAACCGGCTATAGCTTTAATCCAAAGAATCTGGGAGACAGCATCAACAGCGAGGTATCCGAGTATTATCCGACGATCACGATCGATGACAATAAGCTGATCTATACCCGGCGTGTCCACAATTTCAACGAAGACTTTTATGAGTCGGACAAGGTAAACGGCGTATGGCGGAAATCCATTAGTCTGCCGGGGAATATCAATACCGATCAGAACGAAGGAGCGCAAAATATCTCGCAGGACGGTCAGTGGCTGATCTTTACCGGATGTAATTTCCCCGACGGACATGGCAGCTGTGATCTCTATATCTCTTATCTCACGGCCGACGGCTGGAGTGCGCCGGAAAACCTGGGAGATAGCATCAACACGGAGTTTTGGGAATCTGCGCCTTCCTTATCTCCGGACAAGCGAGATCTGTATTTTGCCAGCCGTCAGCCGGACGGCTATGGCGGCAGCGATATCTATGTGAGTCACCGGCTGCTGAATGGCAGATGGAGCAGTCCCGTGAATCTTGGCCCCGTGATCAATAGCGGGGGTGATGAGGGTACTCCTTTCATTCATGCCGATAATCAAAGCCTGTATTTCACCTCCAATGGTCATCCGGGTTATGGCGGCGACGACTTGTTCATAAGCCGGAAAGGCCCGGACGGCAGCTGGGGCAAGCCCGAAAACCTGGGTTATCCCATCAATACTATCGAGAACGAGGGCAGCCTTGTGATCACGGCAGATGGCCAGACGGCTTATTATGCGAGCGACCGCGCCGATAGCAAGGGCGGGCTGGATCTTTATTCGTTCGAAATGCGGGAGGACATCCGGCCGGCGCAGACGCTTTGGGTCAAGGGTAAGGTGTTCGATCTCAAAACCCGGAAGGGGTTGCCTTCCAGTGTGCTCCTCACCGATCTATCCACGGGAAGGGTGGTCAGCGATCTTCAGACGGATGAGACCGGGAATTACCTGATCACGTTGCCGAAAGGAAAGGATTATGCCTTTAACGTAAACCGCAGGGGCTATCTTTTTTATTCAGAGAATTTCCCTTTGAGCAAAGAGCAGGGGGATACCGCTTTTCACATCGACATTCCGTTGCAGCCTATTGAGGCAAACGCAGCGATCGTGCTGAAGAACATCTTCTTCGAAACGAACCAATATGCCATCAAACCGGAATCGGGCGCCGAGCTCAATGAAGTGGTTCAACTGATGAAGGACAATCCTACTTTACAGATACAGATCAATGGGCATACCGACAATGTGGGTAAATCTGCGGATAATAAAACATTATCCGAGAACAGGGCAAAGGCGGTAACCAACTATTTGATCGCTAAGGGTATTGCTCCCGCGCGGTTATCGTCCAGGGGATACGGGGATACGCAGCCGGTGGCCGACAACGCTACACCGGAGGGGCGGGCGAAGAACAGAAGAACTGAATTGTTTGTGGTAAGGAAATAGTAAATTTGGAGATGTGGTGCGATGAAGAGCATGATATCGCGATGACTACGCCCGGGACACAAAGATCTTCGGGGCCTCAAAGATCTTCAGGGGAACAAACCATCTGGCGGATGGCCCTGACCAGGATACATGGTATCGGTATTGGCTATACGAAGAAATTGATCGCCGTTTTTGGCGATGCTGCCGGGATCTTTAAAGCTTCTCAACAACAATTGCAGGCTGCGGGATTGCAGGAAGCCCCGGCGAGGGCGATAGTGGAATTCGATGCCTGGGAGCCGCTTAAGGCCGAGGCAGCATTGCTAGCCGCTAAGGGCATCCGGCTTCTCTACTTTACGGACCCTGATTATCCGCAGCGTTTACTATCGATATCCGATGCGCCCCCCCTGCTTTACTACCTGGGCAAGGCGGATCTCAATGCGAAAAGGATCGTCGCCATCGTCGGGACGCGTTCCTCTACTGACTATGGCAGACGCATGACCGCGTCACTGGCCGCCCAATTGCGGCCTGTCGCTCCGCTGATCATCAGCGGGCTGGCGATGGGCATCGATGCCGCAGCGCATAAAGCTGCCGTAGACAGCGGGCTCCCCACGGTGGGCGTCCTGGCGCATGGGCTGGCGACCATCTATCCCCGGGCGAACAAGCAACTTTCCGAGGACATGCTGGGAAAAGGCGGCCTGCTGACATCGTATGCTTTTAGCGCCAGGGCCGAGCGTTTTAATTTCCCGATGCGTAACCGGCTGGTCGCGGGAATGTGTGATGCCTTGATCGTCGCGGAGACGCCGCCTGTAGGCGGGAGTATGCTTACCGTAGGGCATGCGCGGAGTTTAGGGAAACCCATTTTCGCCGTGCCGGGCAGGTTAGGAGACTTTCGGAGCCAGGGGTGCAACCGGCTGATCCAGCAGGGTGTCGCGCGGCTGATAACTTCGGGGGAGCAGCTGGCGGCAGAGATGGGTTGGATGTGGCCGGTGGGAGGGGCAGGTGTGCAGGCGGCAATGTCTTTCGAGTCTGCTGGGACTTCCTCCGAAGCTGCCGGTTCGGACTGCCCGGAAGGCCGGCTGGTGCGGTTGATCCGGGAAAAAGAAAACCCGGACATCGATGAATTGATCTTATGCAGTGGTTTGGATGCCAGCGTTGTAGCGCTCGCGCTTCTCCAGCTCGAGCTCCGTGGAGCGATCGCTGTTTTGCCTGGTAAAAGGTATACTACTACCAGCGCTGCCTGACAAAAATTTGGAGCATACGGGCCTGCTGCCCTATCTTTGCACATGGCAAGAATAAATTCCTCCGCCGCTAAGGCAAGATCTTCTAGCTCCCCAGCACTAACCCCCTCAAAAAAATTTTTCGGAGACGGACTGACTTTTGACGATGTATTATTACTACCCGCGTTTTCGCAGGTGTTACCCCGTGAAGTCAGTATCCGCAGTAACCTGACGAAGGCTATCACATTGAATATCCCTATGTTATCGGCTGCTATGGACACCGTCACCGAGGCCACGCTTGCCATAGCGCTGGCGCGTGAAGGCGGTATCGGCATTCTCCACAAGAATATGAGCATCGAAAAGCAGGTGGAGCAGGTGCGATTGGTAAAACGCAGTGAAAGCGGGCTGATCATCGATCCTGTTACGCTCAACGAGGACGCTACGATCGGCGACGCACTGCGGCTGATGAAGGAGAACAAGATCGGCGGTATCCCGGTAACCGACAATAATATGGTGCTCGTGGGTATCATTACGAACCGCGATCTGCGATTCGAGGACAACAAGCGCCGCAAGGTCAGCGAGGTCATGACGACCAAGGATAAGCTGGTTACGGCGCCGGAGGGTACCGATCTGAAAAAAGCGGAGAAGATCCTGCAAAAATTTAAGATCGAAAAGCTGCCCGTGGTCAACAAGCAGGGTAAGCTTATCGGATTGATAACATACAGGGACATCCTGCAGCTATCCAGCTATCCCAATGGCGTTAAAGATTCCTACGGCCGGCTGCTCGTAGGCGCGGCGCTGGGTATTACTAAGGATCTCCTTGACCGGGCCAGTGCCTTGCAGCAGATCGGGGTTGATGTAGTAACCCTGGATAGCGCGCACGGGCATCATATCGGGGTCCTCAACGCGCTGAAGACGTTGAAAAAGAATTTCAAGAATCTGCAGGTGATCGCGGGGAACATCGGAACGGCGGCGGGAGCCAAGGCGCTTGCCGACGCGGGAGCCGACGCGGTGAAGGTGGGGATCGGGCCGGGTTCTATTTGTACGACACGAATCGTCGCCGGCGCGGGGGTACCGCAGATCACGGCGGTGATGGAAGCGGCTTCCGTATTACTTCCGAGGAATATCCCGGTGATCGCCGATGGCGGTATCCGGTATACCGGTGACATGGTCAAGGCTTTGGCCGCGGGCGCCAATGTGGTGATGATGGGTAGTGTCTTTGCGGGTGTCGAAGAGAGCCCGGGTGAAACCATCATCTATGAGGGCCGGAAATTCAAGCAATACCGCGGGATGGGGTCTATCGGCGCTATGACGCAAGGCAGCAGCGACAGGTATTTCCAGGATGTCGAAGACGATATCAAGAAATTGGTTCCGGAAGGCATTGAAGGCCGGGTGGCGTTCAAAGGCAATCTGAGCGAGGTCGTGCAGCAATATGTCGGTGGTCTCCGGGCAGGGATGGGTTACTGCGGAGCAAAAGATATCCGTACTTTACAGCAGCAATCACAATTCATACGAATCACCAATGCCGGCATGAAGGAAAGCCATGCGCACGATATCGAGATCACGAAGGAGGCTCCGAACTATAGCCGGTAGTAAACCCACTGCCCAATTTTGAAAAACTTATCTCGTTTTCTTTTATCGGCGGCGAGCGGGTTGCTCTTGTTTGCTGCGTGGCCGGTCTCGCCGTTGACCTTTTTGATCTTTTTTGCTTTTGTACCCTTGTTGTGGATGGAGCGGCAGGGCATCCGGCGCGCGGCTTTTTTCGGGTGGGTATACCTGGCCATGCTGATCTGGAATGTCGGCACCACGTGGTGGGTATGGAACGCCTCCCCCGCCGCAATCGGCGCTTTCACGGCCAATAGTTTGCTGATGTGTCTTCCCTGGCTGGGTTTTCATTATCTGCGGCCTCGGTTAGGCAACGTCATAGGTTATGCTTCGCTGATCGTTTTCTGGCTGAGTTTTGAATATTTGCATTTACAGGACTGGGGATTGAGCTGGCCCTGGTTAACGCTGGGCAATGTATTCGCAGGGCGGCACTCGTGGGTTCAATGGTATTCATTTACCGGTGTCAGTGGCGGCGGGTTATGGATATTGGTGTTGAATGTCCTGGTCTTCCGCTGGCTTTGGAATGCGGTGCAAAAAAAGTTATATGGGATATGGCCCGCGGTCTGGATCGCGGTGCTGGCGCTATTCCCTATATTCGGGAGCATGCAGTACACGGGCGTGCTCGAGTCCAGGAGCAAAGCTTATGCTTATGCACCGGCCGAAAAGAATGTCGTCATCGTGCAGCCCAATATCGATCCTTATGAAAAGACCTCCACCGGCACTTTCGATGCCCAGCTCCGGCGGCTGATCCGGTTGAGCGATTCCTCGATCGACAGCAATACAGTGTTGGTCGTTTGGCCCGAGACGGCCTTGTCCAACGATGAGGCTTTCCTGGAGGATTCTTTGAAAGGAAATTTTTTCCTGAAGCCATTATGGGCTTTTTTACAACGACATCCCCGAATCAATTTGCTCACCGGGATCGAGAGCCTGCGCATATTCGACAACAAGCATTCGGCGACCGCGATGAAGATCCCGAACACGGACAAGTACTATGAAAGCTACAACGCGGCGTCGATCATGGATAGTGCGGGGCCCGAAGTCATTTATCATAAATCCAAGTTTGTGCCCGGGGCAGAGAGTCTGCCCGTATATCTGCATTGGCTTGTTCCAGTTTTTGAAAAATTTGGCGCAACGGAGGATGGATATACCGGTCAGCCCGACAGAACGCCGATGCAGACGACCAATCACTCCTATCTTATTGCGCCGGCCGTTTGTTATGAAAGCATCTATGGTGAATTCATGGCGCAATATGCTCACAATGGCGCCGATCTGATTGCAGTGATCACCAATGATGGCTGGTGGGGGAACACGCCCGGTGTTTACCAGCATGAAGAATATGCCAGTTTGCGCGCAATAGAAGCACGTCGCTGGGTGGTTTGGTGCGCCAATACGGGCGTAAGTGCACTTATCGAGCCTTCGGGTAGAATCGTCGATTCGCGACCCTGGGCGACACAGGGGGTCATGAAAGTCGTCGTGCCGAAGGAAACGGGCATGACATTTTATGCGGCTTATGGCGATATTCTTTCGAAGCTGGTGCTTGGATTGACTTTGCTGTTTTGGATCTGGCATTTTATCACGATCATCAAAAGAAAGAGAAGCCATGGATAAGACAATAGGACTGTCGGGGGGAGACTTGTTCTACCAGGATCTCGGCGTCGGTACGCCGGTGATGCTGGTACATGGTTTTGCGGAGGATGGTGCCATATGGGACGAGGTGGCGAAGGGGCTGAGTACGATGTGCCGGGTGCTGGTGCCGGACTTGCCGGGGAGCGGACGTTCGACGCTTTCGGCGAGTGCGGTTACCATAGAGTCGCTGGCCGGGGTGCTGAAGGAACTACTGGATTGCCTGGAGATCGACCAATGCGTGTTCATCGGGCACAGCATGGGTGGTTATATTACACTGGCGTTTGTAGAAAAGTATCCGGAAAGGGTTCGGGCTTTTGGCTTTTTTCATTCAACTGCGTTTGCAGACAGTGAGGAGAAAAAAGCCGGCAGGCATAAGAGCATCGAATTTATCCGGGCGCATGGCGCCGCACCCTATATCCGGCAATCCACGCCCAATCTCTTTGCCGCCGCGACCAGGGAAAAGCGGCCCGGGTTAATCGAAGAAATGATCCAGCGGTATTCGGCTTTTCCCGCCACTTCGCTGACCGCATATCTCCACGCCATGATGATGCGGCCCGAGCGGCTGGCCGTGCTGGAAAACTTTCCCCGGCCGATACTTTTTATCATTGGGGAACAGGACCAGGTGGTACCGCTTGACGTGGCGCTGAAACAGGCCCATCTGCCGCGGATAGCGGAGGTGCAGTTGCTGGCTGATGCCGGGCATATGGGAATGCTGGAAGATGCCGAAGACGGCAGCAGGATGATCCAACAATTTGTAAACTTCATCTCTTTATCATGAACAGGACGATCTTAATTACCGGGGCCACTTCGGGTTTTGGCGAGGCCTGCGCGCGGAAATTCGCCGCCAGCGGCGACCATTTGATCATTACGGGACGCCGCGAGGAGCGGCTCGGGAAGCTGAAGCAGGAGCTGGAGGGCAAGGTGCAGGTTTTACCGTTGGTTTTCGATGTGCAGGATAAGGCCGCAGTGTTTGCCGCCATTGCCAGCTTACCCGAGACCTGGAAAAAGATTGATGTCCTGATCAACAATGCCGGTCTGGCGTTGGGCAGGGATTATTTCGATGACGCATCTCTGCAGGACTGGGAGACGATGATCGATACCAATGTCAAGGGTCTGCTATATGTGACGAAGGCTGCGCTTCCGCTATTGATCGCCGCGGATCATGGGCATATCATCAACTTGGGCAGCGTGGCGGCGAAAGACATCTATGAGAAGGGCAATGTATACTGCGGTACAAAGGCTGCGGTCGATGCCATCTCGCATGGCATGCGGATCGATCTTTTACGTCATGGCATCAAGGTCACGGCCATCCACCCGGGAGCCGCGGATACCGAATTCTCGGATGTACGGTTCAAAGGAGATGCGTCGCAGGCCCGGAAGATCTACGAAGGTTTTACCCCGTTGAGCGCGGAGGATGTGGCGGACACGATCCATTATTCGGCGTCGCTTCCGGCGCACGTTTGTCTGAATGACATCGTCATGACCTGTACTGCACAGGCCGATGGCATCTATATTTACAAAAAAATGTGATCGCGCCCCTTAGGGCGCGAGTGCGATGCGGATCTGGAGGCCCCCTTTGGTCGTAACGATGGGCGGAGTCGTCGAGATCTTGGGCGTGGTACGCTGCTGATCGAAGTACAATTTGAGCTGGATGCGGTTATTGAGGACGTAGTCGATGGAAGGATCGATGCGGATCACTTTTTGACCGCCCGTAGGCAATGCAGCGCCCTGGTCCAGATAGCTGCTCGACATGGCGTCATCACGGATGTCGATGTCGAGGCGGAGGGTGAGGTCATTCGAGCCTTTTTGCGCGTTGATGCTTCCCGGCGCCCCATTGGGTGGGGTCTTGCCATTGCCCGGCACCCGCCAGCCGAAAGGGAGGCCGACATTCCTTTTACGATAGCCGAGGCCGATGGCGAAATCCGTGGAATGGGTCTCGCTAAGCTGATAGTCGACAAGGCTGAGACTCAGCTGGCGGCTGCGGCTATATCCCACCTTGGCCTGCAACATGTTCACGAACTGCATATCTATATCGAGCAGGGGTGCAAACTGTTCCGTGATCGTGATATTGGGTACCATGAAATAGGGCACGTAGTTGCCGGTAAGCGTATCGATAAAGCCGGGTTGGCCGTAGCGCGACGGGTCTGAATAATTGAGATTGGAACTAAAGCTGTTCATGCTCAGCGTGCTCGTGTAGCCGTTGCTGAGGTTGAAGCTCGTGAAGATCCGGCTGAACCAGGGTATGCGGCTAAGGCCGCTATAGGTCATATGCCAGTTAGGTTTCGGGAGATAACCCGAGAACGGGTTGCTGGTGACATTGCCGCCTTTTTCGTTGATGAGGGCGACGGTACTCGGGCTCTTGCCGGTGTACGCCGCGATGAAGGCGGGGATCAGTACGTCCTGGGCATACCGGCCATAACCGACCGCGTATCCATTAGCGTTCAGGCCGCCCGTGTAAGGGTTGATCACCCCGAGACGTTCCGAGATGATCGACCGGTAGGCTTCGAATTGCTGAAACGTCCGGTTGATCTGATCCGGCGCATAGTGTACGAACAAGGTCTTGTAAGAAAGATAGCTGACGCTGAAAGTTCCCGCCAGGTAAGGATTTAGTCGTTCATACCCGATGCCGCCCGCCGTATCCTTGTACAGCTCGGTATAGGTCTGGCCAAAGGTCTTATCGAGATTGAGGGCGATATGCAGGTCGCGCACCGGTTCGAGCACAGCCGTTGCCGAGATCTTCTGCGTATAGCTGATCATGTTCTGGTTATTGAGGGTGCTGTCCTGCGTGATCAGGTGTTTCTGGCCGAGCCTGTTGATGAAATTGGTATCGGGGCGCCCACCGAACACATATTTCCAGCCCGGTTGCATGTTACGCCAGTCCATTCCCAGGGCGCGGGTGCTATCCAGATAACCATAGATAGTCGAGCCGCTGTTATCGGTGTAGTTGAATGTAATATGCTTAAGCGAGGTAAGTATCTTCGCGAGCGCCTTGGGGACTCCCGTGAGCGCGGCGGCCTGCGGCGCGGCGCCTCTTCGGTGGGCCGTATCGGGCACACTTCGGCCATTCACCATGATCATCCTCGGTGGGGGCGCGTCGAGTCCCCGCAGCAGCTTCCATTTCGAATACAGGCGGGTGAAGTCCAGATCGGCGAGTATGGTGCGTTGTTGGGTATTGGCCAGGGTACTACCCAGCGTCGGATCCACCTGCGAATAGCCCGTCCAGGTATAGGCCGCGGAATAACCTGCTTTGACGGAGGTCCAGTCGAGCGCCGGTATCTTGGCGGTGGGCAGGGTATAGGTGATGTTCGTGTTCTGGGTATAAAGCACATTCCTGCCGCCTTTCCAGAAATGTTGCCACATCTGGTGACGTTCCTGCTTGTTGAGCCTGCCGGTGTCTTCGTCGACCCAGGCATTGTTCGTCGCGGTGAAATCCAGCGTCAGCGAACGGGTGAACTCCCAACGCAGCGTGTACAGCCGGTTGAAGGTGAAAAATTTATTGAATGTTTCGGGCAGGATATCCGGGCCACCGATGTTGCGGGACCGGTATGCGCCGAACTGCCTGGTGATATTCGCCTGGAAGCCCAATACATTGGGCATGGGGTTGAAGTTGAAATCCCTGATAAGGCCGAGCCAGGGAGATCTGGATTTGATCTTCTTTTTAAACGGCTCGATGAATTTGGAGGTATGGGTATAGTTATACGCGATGATCGCCTTGTTCACGACAAGCTCGTCTTCGGTCGCCAGCGGGCTATGGTGCTCGCTCCGACTATAGGAATAGCTGAGGTTGATGTTCTCGATGCTCCACAGTTTTAGTTTTTTATTGGTGGGGTTGTTCTTATGGACATTTGTAAAGTTGAGGGTCTCCACCGTGGTGGCGTCGACCGCCTGCTTTCTGATGGAGTCCTTTTGCCTTGCCGGCGCCGCTTTTAGTTTATCCGCCAGCTTGATATCGAGGTCGAAGGGATCGTATTCCGGTGTAGCTACTGTCCGGGTGACACCCGCATAAATGGGAACGGACAATGCGGCCTTTTTAGGCAGCAGTTTGCCCGCATCGATATTCATGGCGGCATCCACCTCTGCGTCGTTTTCCAGGGACCGCTCGTTGGTGCTTTGGTCGATGGTTCCCCAGCCTACCGATTTGTTGCTTCCCGCCACGCTGAGGGTACCCAGGTCGGCGAGCTTCATGTCCACCTTGCCGACGGCAGCCCAGCCCCCCTTCTCGCTGATGTTGGTGAGCCGGAGCTCGTTGAACCATACTTCGGTACAGGCGCTCGTGAGGTTGACGTTCTGCACCCCGAGGAAGAAGGCCTGGATCGCTCCCAGGTTCGGATTACCCATGATCGCATAGGTCCGGCCGTTCGGATCGACCTCTTTATAGTACGCGGTATTGGTGCCTTTGTTATTTCGATCCACCTTTAGCTGAATGAGCCGGCTGAGGGCGAGGTTGAGGTTATTCGAATCCGGCCAGACCTGTTCCGCCGTCAAATTGCTGCCCCATGGGGTGATCTGTATGGGCACACGTATCTCATAGTAATTGGCCACGAAGTCGCTTCCAAGGCGGACGACATAGGAAAGGTCGTTGTTGTTCACCTGTCCCTGGACCACGGCCTCGCCGTGTACGAACATGTCGAGGGTGCCGTATCGCCGGAGGTCGAGGTTGGTGGTTTTATAGACACCGCGCACGTCGCCCTGGACGAGATTGCAGATCTGCAGACTCATGGCCTGTTCGTTCAACAGCAAGTTGACGTCGTTGCTGCTGAGCTCCTGTTGCCGGAGGACTCCGGGTGGCGAAATATAGTTGACGGGTTGTCGCTGGCTGTTTTGTTCGATGTTGACGGCGGTGACGTTGAAACTGGTGTTGTTGGTGGGCAGCAGGGCCATGTTTCCCGTGGTATCGATGACATAGCTGAAACTACGCCAGGAGTTCCGGACGAGCTGCAATTGCGCAAAACGGAGGACTACGGAGTCGGACCAGCCGGTGAGGTACATCCGGATGAACTGGATGGACCGGAAGTCGGGCGTGTTGTTTACATTCTGATAGTACTCCGCGAGCGGAATGGTCATCTGGTACCAGGTCTGCGCGACGCCGCCACCGGTGGCGGGGACATTCATGGAGTCGGTAATAAATCTATTGCCCATGCTGGTGCCGAAGCTATCAGGATAATTCACGGGATTGTACAGATTGACCTTGTATTCGAAATACTGCTCCAGCGTGTTCATGGTGTTATCCTTGTTGAGGTCCTCCTGATCGGGATACAAGGTATTGGCGGTGATGGTCGTCTGTCCCGCGGTGGCGATGGGTGAATTGCCCTGAGGGTTATTGACGTTCTTATAACGCTGAAGGATATTCGCGTTTTGGGCATCGTAGCTGGGATCGCGGTAGTTGGTGAAGTCGTCATTCGAGGGATCGGCCTTGGCATTGTTATAGGCCTGGGAATTGGTGCCGAATTCTGCCGCCAGGCTATTGAGATAGGCGGCAAAATGGTTCTGTTCCGATGCATCCGTCATACCGTCGAGGCCCACGTCCTGGAAGGGCCGGTCGGAGGCATTGTTGCTAAAGGCCGTGGTGATCTGGATCGGGTTAGCCGGCACCCTGCCCCAGACGGATGTGCTGTCGATATCGGCCTGGATATTGGGGCTATTGAGGCCGTTCTCGAATTCTTTTTTCCCATCTTTTAAAATGTCTTCGGAGACGCTGCCCAGGTCGATGAAGAGCTGACCGCCGGTGGTATTTCCTACGCCGCTTGCGGTCTTGGCGAAAGGGCTCAGCACCCAGAACTGGAGTACTTCGATATTGGCCGTTTCGAAATCGGTTTGGTCGAGGGCCCGCATGATACCGCCCCAGCGGGTCGTCGGGTTGAGCAGCTTGCCTGCGGAGTTGACGCTATTCGGCCGGGCATCGAAGTTATAGGGACCCTTATCCGAAGGATAGTAAGCCATATCGAAGGTGACCAGCTGCGCCTGGCCCGTCTGTACGGTTTGTTCCGGGAAGAGCTGTTGCACCTGGATAGGGGCAACGCGCGGGTCACCCAGGATATTTTGTCCCTTGACCGGGTTATCGGGATTGCTGGCGTCTTGAAGGGTAGGCTCGATATTGTAGAAAGCCAGTTTGGCGCGGTTATAGCCGTAAGCGAGCGAGTCATTGAGCGAGGCTTCGGGGAAAAGCGGCGGATAGGTCCCCCCAACCCCCGCCGGTGCGGACGATATCTGCCAGCTGGTGAGCGGGAAACGCAGATCGATGGCGCTGGTGGAACCTTCGAAGTCGTCGATGTATACGGCCCCGGCGCTTCCTTTACCGATCTGCGGCGGGTGCCCCGGTCGAAGGATGGCGCCTTCCCCGTAGGCGTTGATGGTACTCATCTCCTTGGTGGTATAGAGATGGTTGAGGGCCATGGTGAGTCCCGGCAGCTGCGACTTATAGTTGACGTCCGCGCCATACATGGTATTCCGGATGGGGTCTTCGCCGTAGTCCGTTTTGCTGAAAAAGGGACGTTCATTCAGCCGTTCGATGGTCCCGCCGATATTGAGGGTTTCGGTGGGTGTACTCTTGGCGAGGTAATCGAACCGGACGCCCATGAAGCTGCGTTGTTGCATTCAGAAGTGTGCTTTGTTCTCGATAGAGTCTTGTAGCTGTACCCCGGAGTTGATGATTGGCTGGTTGTTGATCTGGACCTG
>JAICXX010000011.1 GCA_025934485.1 Chitinophagaceae bacterium | reverse complement strand
CATGCCGCAGAACTGCTCATAGTCGATCAACGCAGTGATGGTGGGATTCTTGCCGTTCACCGGATTGTCTTCTCTCGGCCTGATCCTGAAGGTCCGGCTTTCGAAATTCACCGCGTCGAAGATGTAGAACCGGCCGGAAAGCGTCTCCCCAACGCCAGTGATGACCTTGATGACCTCCAATGCCTGCAGGCTGCCGATAATGCCCGGTAAGACACCCAGAACGCCGCCTTCGGCACAGCTGGGTACTAGTCCGGGAGGGGGAGGGGCAGGGTAGAGGTCGCGGTAATTGGGACCGAGGGTTCCATCCGGA
The DNA here is from genome assembly GCA_025934485.1 of Chitinophagaceae bacterium. Lineage (GTDB taxonomy): Bacteria > Bacteroidota > Bacteroidia > Chitinophagales > Chitinophagaceae > Puia. Next base: position 69,243 of record JAICXX010000011.1, on the reverse strand, counting down.
TGACGATAGTTGAATACGGACACCTGTCCCTCGAACTGGAAGATGCTAGCATAGACGTTGGTCTTACCCAGCAGCACCGAAGCGTCGTTCACCAGGTAGCGCGTCGGGAAATTATCCGTGCCATCCGCGATGACATCATAATCTTTGAGAATGTCCAGCGCATTGTGTGAATTCAGATGTGTATTGTATATCCTGAGCTTGATATAGGGATTCAGCGCCTCCAGCCGCTTCCTTGCGGCTTCTACCTTGGGCTGCCCTATCGCATCGACGCCGAACAGCACCTGCCGTTGCAGATTGCTGTCATCCACGACATCGAAATCGACGATCCCAATGGTCCCAACACCCGCAGCCGCCAGATACAAAAGCACCGGGCTGCCGAGGCCTCCCGAGCCAATCACCAGGACACTGGCCTTCTTTAGCTTCTGCTGCGCTTCCATCCCGAAACCGGGAATAATGATATGCCGGTTATAACGCGCCAACTCCTCTTTCGTAAACAGCGGCCCTTCCCCGTTCCGTTCAGATGCTGCAGGCACGCCGCCGGCAATGGCGGGCACAATGCTGACAACCGCGCCTTCCTGCACCGCAGTGTTCTCCTGCTGCAGATCGCGGATATCGTCGTTGCCGATAAAGATGTTGACATAGCTGCGGATCTTGCCATGCTCGTCGAGCAGGTGCTTTTTCAGATCCGGAAAATTTACCGTCAGCTCGTTGACGGTTTCCTGAATGGTCCCGGGTCTAACCTGCAGCCGGGCCGTATTATTGGTGAATTTCCTGAGTGGTGTAGGAATGATCACTGTTGCCATGAGAAATGATTGTTTTTTTATTGGTATTGATAATTGCTAGTGGTTTCTTCTTCGAATTGTCGCTCGTCGTTCAACAGCCACGATCGCAGCTCGATGGTATCCGCGTCCATCACGCTGATGATCACATACGAAAAATAAGGTTGTGCTGCCAGCCGATCCGTCTCGCTGGGAATGGCCGGATGCTTCGGATGCGAATGGTAGATCCCCAGCAGCGTCCAGTCGTTCTCCACCGCATGCAGCTCGGCCGTCATATAATCCTGTGGCGAGATCTCGAAACGCCGCGTCTTGTCCCCCGCTTTCGCGTTGTCTACAACAAAGATATCGAGTACAACCCGCGTTCCATCGTGCTCCTCCCTGCCAAATAGAAATCCGCAGCATTCATCCGGAAATGTATTTAAAGCGTCTTCGATGAGGAGTTGTCGGATGCGTGAATCGATAATGATCATGATAAAAGTTTTTGGATGATTTCACTGTATTTATCTGCGTTGTCGGGCAACACTGTGACTAGCACGCCTTCCTGCAACCCCCGCGCAATACGCAGCGTACCCACCAGGTTCGCCGCTGCGGAAGGACTGAGCAACAACCCCTCCCGCGCATTAGCCTCGCGGATCATTGCGTACGCGTCGTCCGTACTTACCTCTTCGTTGCTATCCGCGACACAAGCATCGTAGATCTCCGGCACCACGGCCGTCTCCAGGTGCTTCCAGCCTTCCAAACCGTGCAACGCCGCGTCCGGCTGGAGAGAGATGAGCCGGATGTCGGGTTTTAGCTCGCGCAGCCGCCGGCCTGTGCCGACGAAAGTCCCGGTGGTGCCCAGTCCCGCCACGAAGTGCGTGATATCGGGTACAGCCTCGATGATCTCCGGGGCCGTCGTATGATAATGCGCCTTCCAGTTGTTATCGTTCTTGTACTGATCGGCATAAAAATACTTGTCCGGATTTTCCAGCGCCAACTCCCTGGCGACCTGTTGTGCGCCATCGGTCCCCTCGAACCGCGAGGTAAGGATCAATTCCACATCCAGCCTGCGCAGGATATCCTTTCGTTCCCATGAAGCATTCTCCGGGAGACAAAGTGCCACGGGGATGCCCAAACGTTTGGCGATATGTGCATAGGCGATGCCCGTATTCCCGCTCGTTGCATCCAATAAGGTCTTTTCGCGCGTTAGCCGCCCTTCTTCTATGGCCTTCCGGATAATGGAATAGGCCGCCCGTGCCTTTACGCTGCCGGATAGCTGCATCCATTCCTTTTTCGCATAGACACGTACCCGTGGATGCTGGAAAAGGCCGGTGACCGGATGCAGCGGTGTATGACCTACCTCCTTCTCCAGCGCCCTTACGGCCTGGACTAACGCGGGATCGGCTGATGTAATAGTAATTGTATGCATAAAAAAAAGCTCCACCGGTGGTGGAGCTTAATATATTGTTATTAACAGATTCAGCTTATAAGAGGTTATCCTCCACCCAAATAACTCTGGCATGCCGACAACAGCAACAACAACACGCGGTATTTATATTTGCCTTGATCATTATGGGTGAAAATAGAAACCGAGGACAAAATTAAGGTAATTATCCGTAATTCCTACCCATACAGTAGGAATTTGTATTTTTGGCAAAAATGTAACGCCCGCATGGAGAATTCCGCGATAAATGGTAAAAAGATCGCCGCCAACAAGGCTATCGAATATGTTCGCAACGGCATGACCCTCGGTCTGGGCACCGGTTCCACCGCTTACTGGGCCATCCGCGGCATCGGAGATATGGTTAAAAACGGCCTTTCTGTCCGCGCAATCGCCACCTCTATCCAATCAGAGGAGCTGGCCCGCGAGATGAACATCCCGCTGGTCCCATTTACCGAGATAGATCATCTCGACATCACCATCGATGGCGCAGACGAAGTCGACCCGGCATTCAATCTCATCAAAGGCGGCGGTGGAGCCCTCCTGCGGGAAAAGATCGTCGCTTCCGCTACCCGCTTCTATATTATTATTGTCGACGAAACCAAACTGGTCAAACAGCTTGGCCGGTTCCCCCTTCCCGTGGAAGTAGCGCCTTTCGGCTGGGAACTTACGGAACGTCGACTCACCGCACTGGGCTGCACCCTGGCCAGGAGAATGGCGGGCGACAAACCTTTTCTAACCGATAACCAGCACTATATCCTGGATTGTTCGTTCGGGACCATCGCCGATCCCCCTCAGCTGCACCGCCAGGTCAGCGACATCACAGGCGTCATGGAAGACGGTTTCTTTATCAATATGGCCAATATCGTGATAGCCGGTTCGCCCAGCGGTGGCGACGCCCGCGTACTCGCAAAGCCCCAATGATCATGATCAAATATCTTTTTGGTTTTCTTTTTCTGCTCTCCGCCGCCACCGCCTATCCTCAAACCCACCATTTTACGTTGGGCGGTTCGCAATTCCTGCTGGATGGAAAACCTTTCCAGATCATCAGCGGTGAAATGCACCCCGCCCGGATCCCCCGGGAATATTGGCAACAGCGCATTCGCATGGCCAAAGCCATGGGCTGCAATACCATCGCCGTCTATGTGTTCTGGAATTATCTCGAATCGTCGCCCGGCCATTTCGATCTCACATCCGGAAACAAAGATGTCACCGCCTTTATCCGGCTCTGCCAGGCGGAAGGCCTATGGGTTTTGTTGCGTCCCGGTCCCTATGTCTGCGGCGAGTGGGACTGGGGCGGCTTGCCGCCCTATCTGCTCAAGATTCCGGACATCAAGGTCCGTTGCATGGACCCTCGTTATATGAACGCGGTCGCCCGGTACGTCTCCCGGCTTTGCAGCGTCGTCGTTCCCCTGCAATGCGATCATGGCGGTCCCATCCTCATGGTACAGCTCGAGAATGAGTACGGAAGCTATGGTAATGATAAAGGCTATTTAAAGGCCTTGCATACCCTCTGGACATCGCACGGCATCACCGTTCCGTTTTATACGGCCGACGGCCCCACGAATTTCATGCTCGAAGCCGGCAACCTCGACGGCTGCGCCATCGGCCTGGATAGCGGCGGCAGCGACGCGGATTTTGAGCAGGCTGCTCATCACAATCCCCATGTTCCGGCTTTCAGCAGCGAAACCTATCCCGGCTGGCTCACCCATTGGAAAGAACAATGGCAGCACCCCGATACCGCCGGTATCCTTCACGAGGTCGATTATCTCCTGTCCCATTACCGCTCTTTTAATCTCTATGTCGTGCACGGCGGCACCAATTTCGGCTTCACGGCCGGCGCCAATGCGTTTTCACCCACCCAATTTCAGCCGGATGTCACGAGCTATGACTATGATGCGCCCATCGACGAGCAAGGTCGTCCGACGTCCAAATATTTCGCACTTCGCAACCTCATCGCTCGTTATACCAGCCATCCGCTGCCCCAAGTGCCAGCTCCTGTCCCCATAATGACCATTCCGGCCTTCACCATGCAGCCGTATACCTCGCTTTGGGATCACCTGCCCGCCCCTAAACATACGCCGCAACCACGTCCCATGGAAGCCTTTGACCAAACGAGCGGTATGATCCTCTACCGTACCCGGCTCATCGGCCATAAAAGCGGCGACCTCACCATTACCGAACCGCATGATTATGCATTGGTCTATCTTGACGGGAAATTTGTCGACACCGTATTTCGTGACGGGGGCCATTGGACCGTTAAATTGCCAGAACCAAAGTCCAAAGAGCCCGTGCTCGAGATCCTGGTGGAGAACATGGGGCATATCAATTTCGCCCAATACCTCATCGATCGCAAGGGCATCACGGATCGTGTGACACTCAACGGTATGACCCTGATGAATTGGGAGACCTTCAACCTGCCGCTTACCGCCCCGCCGGCAGCTAACCCCACCGCCGCGCCACCAACCACGCCGGCCGCCGCCCCCGGCTCTTCGCGTGGGCTCTTCTTCAAAGGCAGTTTCGATCTCGACAGTACCGCCGACACCTATCTCGACCTGAGCGCATTTAAAAAAGGCATCGTATGGGTCAACGGCCATAACCTGGGCCGCTACTGGTACGTCGGTCCACAGCAACATTTATATTGCCCGGCTCCCTGGCTGCGGAAAGGCAGGAATGAAGTCATAGTGCTGGACCTCCATCAAACAGAAGCCGCCACGATCCGTGGCGTCACCAACCTGTATTAAGCTATGGCCTGACGATTGCATTCCTTTGTGGGAAAGCCGGCTTCTAATAAATGGATTCGCTTACGCATATCGTTTTGGGCGCCGCCATTGGCGAGCTGATGGCCGGCAAAAGGCTCGGTAAGAAAGCCTTGCTCATCGGCGCCGTGGCGAACAGTCTGCCCGATATCGATTTCCTGGCTTCGTTTTGGCTACCTACCGCCCGCGATGTCTGGGCGCACCGGGGGATCACCCATTCCCTGCTCTTCGTTGTTGTAATAACTCCGGTCCTTGCGTGGCTGGCCGCCCGCATCTGGCCGCGGACGCCGATGAGCCGAAAAGACTGGTGGCTGTTCTTCGCTGTAGAGTTGTTCACCCATATCTTCATCGATGCCTTCAACGCCTATGGCACCGGTTGGTTCGAACCCTTTAGTCATTCCCGCATCTCTTTTCATGTGCTGTTCGTGGCCGATCCCTTTTTCTCGGTAGGGCTGGCGATAGCCTTTGTCGCGCTGATCGTTCTTCGTTCCACACATCCCGCACGTAAGCGATGGGCCTGGTTTGGCCTCGCCTTCAGTAGCGGCTATCTGTGCTATGCCATTGCCAATAAGCTCAGTATCGATGCCCATGCCAAAGCCGACCTGCGGGGCATCACCTATACCCGCTATCTCTCCACACCGACGCCATTGAACTGCTGGCTTTGGTACATCGTTGCGGAAGACAGCACGGGCTTTCACACCGGCTACCGCTCCGTATTCGATCACCGGCCTACCCGGTTCCGTTTCCAGCCCCAAGGCAGTAAGCTGCTCTCTCCTTTTCTGGGACACCCGGACGTCTATTACCTCCGCCGTTTTTCTCAGGGATTTTATATAGTGGAACAATGGGGCGATACCACCGTGTTCAACGATCTCCGTTTCGGTGAAATGCGGGGATGGGAAGATCCCAAGGCACGTTTCGTTTTTCACTATTTCCTGCAATACCCCACCGGCAATAAAATAGTCGTGCAACGCGGACGCTTTGCCGGGTGGAACTGGCACACCTGCAAAGCGATGATCCGGCGTATCCGGGGCAATTAGCCCCTGGCCTCGCGTTTCTTTTTGGCGATGGTCGTCCCCGTCTCTTTTTCCTGCCGGAAATAAAAAGTGAATAAAAAGAAGATCACCCGGATAACCTGATAGGCCAGCCGCTGTTTGAAACGCTTGAAAGGCCCCACCCCCTGGAAATATTCCGCCGGCACGATCCGCTTACAATGATCCCGGATGATGCCTTCCAGCTCTTCTTCCACTTTCGTGGCAAACACCGGATCACGGACGTCCATGTTTAGCTCCACGCTCGCATAGGCGCTGATTCGATTCACATTATAGGACCCGTCCGTCATCCAGACCCCATCATAGGTCGCCAGCTTGCCGTGCAGGATCGTTTCCTGGTATTCATATACCTCCATGTTGTTCCGGAAAAGCCAGCGATACATGAACTGCTCGCCTAACCTGGAGATCCTGACGTCCGAAATGCTGCCGACGATGATCTTGATCACGACTCCTCTTTTGGCCGCTTGTACCATGTACCGGCGCAGGATCTTGCCCGGTAAAAAATAAGCGGACAACACGATGATCCGGCTTTGAGCATGTCGGAACATCTCCACGTAGCTGCGCGAGATCTGGTTTTGCCCCATCACCCAATCGTTACGGCGGACCCGCACCATACATTCCTCTTCGGGAACAAAGGGCGGCAGTTGCATGAACCGCTCTCTTTTAGGATTGGCTTTCCAATAGGCCTTCGTCCACATATCCCCGCAGATCGCGTGCAACCGGTGAGCCGCCTGCCCTTCGACCAGCAACGCCCGGTCCAGCCAGGCCTTCTGGCCGCCGATATCATTGTACCGGTCGCTGACGTTTATGCCGCCGGCCATCCCCCTGGCTGCATCCACGACGATCACTTTGTGGTGCATGCGCCGGCCCAGATAAAAATGTTTGCTTTTGAAGAGTGGCCAGAACCACCGGAAATGGATACCCGCCGCCTTCCACTCTTCGATCATATTCCGGGAAAGATGCTGCGAAGCATAACCGTCCAGCAAAACAAAAATGGCCACTTTTCTACCCGCAGCACGTAACAGGGCCGCCGATACCAGCTTGCCGGTCTCATCCGCGTCGAAGATATAGGTCTGTAAATGGAGGGTGAACCGTGCCCCGTCGATAAGCTCGACGATCGTGGTGAAATAATCCGCTCCCCCGTGTACTAATCTCACCTTATTATGATGCGTATAACCCGCTAAAAGTTTGGGGGTCTTTTTTCTTGCCATAGATCTGGTAGTCAGTCGACGTAAAGATCGGAAAAATCGTGCGTGTAACGGTGTCGCCTGCCGGAACCGGCCTTTTTCGCCCTTGAAATAAGAGGGGTCTGAAAAAACCAACTAAGATCGGGCAAAATAAATTTGCTCTAACATTAAATAATTGTTAACTTAAATGACTCATCCGCCAATATTCGACGGGTTCACAATAGAAGGCCGCTCCCCGCGGATCTGTAAAAATCGATTGATTATGAAAGCTTGCCGGCTACTATGCTATTGGTGCTTTGGGTTGATCCTTGTTCCTTGCTTTACTTTCGGACAAACCGACATCCGTCCGTCCGCTTTTACCTATAATGACCAGGGAAATACCATTTCAAGCAATGTCCCGCTAAACGAGATCAATATCCATGCCTGGCGGAATTTCCACCGCATCTTTCGCACCGTCGCAGGAGACGAGAATTGGTTCTATTCCGACCAGGGCTACCGGGTTGCCTTTCTCCAGAAAGGGTACCACTATGAAGCCTATTTCGACGATCGCGGAAGCTATCGTTATTCCCTGCACCACTATGCAGGAAAAGAGATCCCCCGGGAACCGGGGGACCTCTTGAAAAGAAAATATCCTGATTATCAATTAAATGTCGTAACCGAGATTACGGATGGGGAAAAGATCGTCTACCTGGTGCGAATGGTTAGCCCTACGACCATCAAGACCATCTCCCTCTGCGACGGCGATATTCAGCTCATCGGCGAAGAAAACATCGGCAGCGGCATCGAAACCGCCAGCCTTACTTCCCGACAGTCCTACCGGTAACCGTCCGCGACTTGCGCTCGAACTTGTCCAGCTCTTTCTTCCGGATCACGAGCAATGCCGATGCAACATCGGAACAGGTGCCGCAACGCGCTCTGAATTTCTCGGAATCATAATTCACGAGAGTAGTACCATTCGTCCACTCCGTACCGTATAGAACATAATTGTTGAAAGTATAGCCGCTTCCGGGCCCAAAGGCCAGGGCATTATTCCCTTTTTCAAAGCTGATCTTCAGCTTGTCATTGTCAGTCTCTTCCAGCACGCCGGGCGTGAGCATCGGAATGATGACCTCATTGACGTATTTGCCATTCTCCATCTTGACTACCCCGCTGCTGACAACCAGCTTCTGGTCCCCCAGGTTCCTGTTCAGGATCAGCTTCTGATCCACATAGAACTGAACCTGCTTCAGATCGATATTGTCTTTTTCAAGCTTCTGCTTGAGATCGCGGGTAAATGGAACATAATTGGACATCTTCTTCGAGCTGCTACAGCTAAACAATAAGGTTAGCGAAGTAAAACAAAGGATCACGGTGAGGATTCGTCTCATAATTGCACTGTTTGAGTTCTTATGACTTATCTCAAACGAAATAGTTTTATCCGGGCCCAGAAAATACATGTTATACAAATGTTAAAACGTGCAACATTTCGGGCCATTCGCGCGTCCCATAGAGACAAAAACCGCCGGTGTCGGCTCGTCAAATACCCCCGCTATGCTCAAAAATTTCCTGAAAGTTGCGCTCCGCAATATGTGGAAGCAAAAAGGCTATAGCTTCCTCAACATTTTTGGCCTTGCCATCGGTATGGCCTGCAGCCTGCTGATCCTCCTGTGGATCAGGGACGAAAAAAGCATGGATAACTTCCATGCCAATGGCGACCGCCTCTATAGCATCTATGAACGCCAATACTATGACGGAAAGATCGACGCTGGCGGTTATACCCCCGGCCTCCTCCCCGAAGAGATGAAAAAGATCCTGCCGGAAGTGGAGGCATCCACTGGTTTCCTCTGGACCGAGAAGACTACCTGGCAGGTCGGCGACAAGATCCTAAAAGAACAGGGCCGGGCGGCCAGTGCCGATTTCTTCTGCATGTTCAGCTTCCCGCTCCTGCAGGGCACACCGGCTACCGCTCTTGCCAGCCCTGCGGGCATAGCCATCTCCCGTAAAATGGCCGGCGAGTTCTTCGGCAGCCCACAGGCGGCGATCGGCCAGGCCATCCGCTTTCAAAACCGAAAAGAATACAAGATCACCGCCGTATTTGAAGACCTGCCCGAAAACACTTCCAATAAATTCGACTATCTCCTCAACTGGACCTCCTGGCTGGACGACAACACCTGGGCAAAGGATTGGGGTAACAATGGCCCACAGACTATTATCATGCTTCGTAAAGACGCCGACCCCGTCGCCTTTACCAAAAAGATCACCCATTTTCTGGATAATTATAACAAAGACCAGGGCAAATCCTTTCGCATCGAGCTGGGCATGCAACGCTATGGCAATGTCTACCTGCATTCGAGCTTTGTGAATGGACAGGTCGCCGGCGGCCGTATCGAATACGTCCGGCTGTTTACCATCGTGGCGATCTTCATCCTTCTGATCGCCTGTATCAATTTCATGAATCTCACTACAGCCCGATCCGTCCGCCGCGCAAAAGAGATCGGCATCCGCAAGGTGGTGGGAGCCGTACGCCCTGCGCTCATCCGCCAGTTCATCGGCGAGGCCGTCGTGCTCTCGTGTTTTTCGGTGCTCCTGGCACTTGGCATGGTCTTGCTTCTTTTGCCCGGTTTTAACCGGCTCACCATGAAATCCATCTCCTTCCCCTACGGTGTTGCTTCGTTCTGGCTAAGTCTGCTGGCCCTCACCCTCGTTACAGGCATCGTCTCCGGTAGCTATCCCGCCCTCTTCCTTTCCGCCTTCCGGCCCATCCGCGTGCTCAAAGGCTCGTTGAAATTCGATCCCAGCGTAGCCTGGTTCCGCAAAGGCCTCGTCGTTTTCCAGTTCGTACTCTCGATCATCCTCATCATCGGTACGATCGTCGTCTCCCGCCAGGTCGACTACGTACAATCGATGGACCTAGGTTACGACCGCGAGAACCTCGTGTATATCCCGCTGGAAGGCGATCTCACGGCAAAGTATAAGACGTTCCACGACCAGGCCCAGCAATTTTCCGGTGTCACCGGCGTCACCCGCGCAAACCAGGACCCGACACAACTCGACAACGGCACAGGTGGCGTGGACTGGGATGGCAAAGACCCGAACAACCTCGTGATGTTCACCAATGTTTCGGTAGGGTATGATTTTGTAAAGACCATGAAGCTGAAGCTCACCACAGGCCGCGACTTTTCCCCCGACTATCCCACGGATACCGCGGGATACATCCTCAACGAAGAAGCCTTACGGCGCGTAGGGTATAAAAACCCCATTGGCCGCAACTTCACCATGTGGAAGAAAAAAGGCACGATCGTCGGCATCGTCAAAGACTTTCATTTCAACTCCCTTCACGAACCGATCAAACCCCTGATCATTCATTATGGAGAAGACGAAAATTATGGCCAGGCTGTCGTGCGCATAAAGGGTAGCCAGACGCGCGCGGCCCTGAGCAGCCTGGAGCAGCTCTGCCACCAGCTGAACCCCCGCTTCCCTTTCACCTACAAGTTTGCCGATGACGAATATCGCGATCTGTATAAAAGCGAATCCATCGTCCACAATCTCGCCAACTGCTTTGCCGGCCTGGCCATCTTCGTCTGTTGCCTGGGCCTGCTGGGGCTGGCCATGTTCACCGCAGAACAACGTACCAAAGAGTTCGGCATCCGCAAGGTATTAGGTGCAAAAGTGACCACCCTCTTCACGCTGCTGTCAAAAGATTTCATCATCCTCGTGCTCGTCGCCTTCCTCGTCGCATCACCCCTGGCCTGGTGGGCAATGAACGCTTGGCTCAAGAATTTTGCCTATCATATCAGCTTACAGTGGTGGATATTCATGCTCGCGGGATTGATCGCCATGACGATCGCATTGATCACTGTGAGTTTCCAGGCGCTTCGCGTCGCTTTGGCGAATCCGGTAGCCAGCTTGCGGAGTGAATAAAGGTCCTGCGAAGCGCCGACGCGAGGCTAATGATTGGCCTTCGGCCGATCAGCCTCCGGCTGATCTTGGTCGCTTTGGCGAATCCGGTCAAGAGCTCGCGGACGGAGTAATAGCCAGATGCTGCATCACGGCCTTGATCTCGCCAAAAGTATATCCATCCCCGAGCCTGCCGCGTATAGGCCCCAGCGCCGTCCCACCGACGGTCTCGATCGACTCGCGTATCGGCCCGATCTTATGCTCCGGCACGAGCTCCTTAATGTCGACTTCACCCGTGAGGACAAACGAAGCCAGATGGCCTTCTATCGTGGATATGCTCAATGCCCGCCGGCTGGCGATCTCCGCAATGCCGATGCCCTCCCGGAACAACGCAAGGCTAATGCGGTTGGTATCCCCCTTCTGGGGCTTGCCGGAGCGGGGTTCCTTGCCCGAAGCTGCGCCAGGGGTGAACGCAGGCTCCCCCGCGTGGCCGTGGGTGATCTCCCTGCTCTTTCGCTCTTCCTGCCAGCCCGACAACACCTCTCCGGCGCCGGCGCCTCTCTGCAGGCCTTGTACCAGCTTCAAGGCGTCTTCGACCTGCTGCTTCTTCCGCACACAAAGCACCGTAAGCGCCTGCATCTCCTGCTGGTATTTTTTTGCCTTATGCTTCGACCTCAAATCCTGAATATGGGTTCGCATGGGTGCGATGATGTCTTCGTCGAGCAGCCGCGCAAAATAACTCACCGCGGCTTGAGTGCGCTGGAGCAATTGCTGATAGCCATCGGCCTCCGCTCTGGGAAGCAGCTGTTCCAGCTGTTTCGAGAACTTCTGCGCCACCTCCTGCTGTTCCGTTACCTTATTCAGCCATTGGCGGGCCAGCGAGAGGGCCTTTTCCTTTTCGGGGATCTTTCTGTGCGCATACCCCCCATAGTGATCCCCCAGCGTCTCTACAAGCCTGCCCCATTGAAACGCTTTCCGTAACGACTCCCCGATAAATGCCCGCTGCTCCTGTTCCAGTTCCTGCCCCGGACCACCAGCCGCCACCTGCCTGCTCGTCCATGCCACCACCCGGCCGTCCGTACTGATGGCTGCCGGACTGATCCGCGATCGTAAGACCAATCCCTCCAAACCCGTCAGCCGGCTTAATGCGACATAGACCTGTCCGGCAGCAAAGGATGCACCCGCATCGATCACTGCGCGCTCGAATGTCAGGCCCTGGCTCTTATGAATGGTAATGGCCCATGCCAGCCGGATCGGATATTGCTGAAAGCTGCCCAACTCTTCCTCCTCGATCTCATCTTTGTCCCTGTTGTACCCATACCGGATATTTCTCCAGGTCTCCTTCTCCAACGCCAGCTCATCCGGTTCATCGGGAAAACCCAGCACCAGCTTGTCCTCGGTGATCCGCTGAATAACTCCGATCTTCCCATTGTAATAGCGTCGCGATTCGCCTTTGTCATTCTTGATCAGCATCACCTGCGCACCTTCTTTCAATACCAGCGTCTTCTCCGCGGGATAGGCCTTGTCGTTGAACTCGCCCGTAATGGTAGCCTCGAACCGGCGCTCAGGCCCCCGCAGTTTTCCCAGCTCCTCCTTGTTCAGACTATCTGCCTTGGCATTGTGCGACGTCAGCGTGATATAATTGTCGTGTTTCGACGGAATGAACTCCGGTTGATAATGATCATGTAGCTTTTCCAGGTCCTCCCAGCTCGCCTGGTTATTCCGGATATTGTTCAGCAGCCCGATAAAACGGCTCTCTTTTTGACGATAGATCTTTTTTAATTCCAGGTATGCCGGCGGCGCCTGGCGGATCACCTGCGCATCAAAAAAGAACGGGCTGGCATACACGGACTTCAGTAGCTCCCATTCCGGCTCCTTGACTACCGGTGGTAGCTGATAAAGATCTCCGATATAGACTATCTGCAGGCCGCCAAAGGGTAGGAGCGGCTGTTGCCGGAAATGTCTTAGCACCGCATCTACCGCATCGAGCGTGTCGGCCCGTACCATCGAGATCTCATCGATGATCAGCAGCTCCAGTTCCTGCAGCAATTCCCGCTTGGAAGCATTGAAGCGGATATGTTTAAATAAACTGTTGGCATCGGAATAACCCCGGTCTTCCATCCCCCATCCCGAAGAACCACTGGTAGGCAGAAAAGGTCCGAACGGCAGTTGAAAAAAACTATGCAGGGTCGTCCCCCCTGCATTGATCGCCGCCACCCCGGTAGGCGCTACGACCGCCATTTTTTTAAAACTGTTCTCCCGGATATACTTTAGGAACGTAGTCTTCCCCGTACCGGCCCTGCCGGTCAAAAACACCGGCCGCGCCGTTTGTGTCACGAATTGCACCGCTAACGTGAATTCCTTGTTGTTGGCATCGCTTAACATAAGGGAAATGTAAAATTACCCTATATGGAACGATTGTTGGGAAAAAAATCGTTGCTAATCCTACCCACCGTTGCGTATCGCCTTCACCGGTTCCGGCCATTTGATCTGCACCCCCGTCCTGGTATTGATCGGCAGTACGCTTTTTTCCCGGCTGGCCGCCACAGGATCTTCACTCGCCATGTAGGCCAACACCGCCACCAGAATGGCATTGTTCTGCAGATCGTCGAATACGATCTTATCATAGGTGTCCCGGTTCGTGTGCCAGGTATAGATGCCATAGGACCAGTTGAGCGAGCTCAGCGAGAACGCCGGGGCGCCCATCGCTACGAAACTTGCATAATCCGATCCGCCGCCACCCGGCGTGCCGGGAAAGGTCGTCTTGATGCTGTCGCGGATATATGAAGGGACCTTTGACAACCAGCGCTGCAGATAATCATACGAATTCAAAAAACCTTGCCCCTGAAGGTTTTCAACCCTGCCGGTGCCATTGTCCTGGTTGAGTACCACCTGTACATGCGCCACGATCTCCGGATGATCTTCCACAAAAGCGCGGGAACCGTTAAGTCCCTCTTCCTCACTGCCCCAATGCCCCACAAGAATTGTCCGCTTGGGGTGGGGGTATACCATCTTCAGGATGCGCATCGCCTCCATCATCGTCAGTGTGCCCGTGCCATTGTCGGTAGCGCCGGTGCCCCCATCCCAACTGTCGAAGTGTGCACTAAGGATCACGTACTCGTCCGGTTTCTCACTTCCTTTGATCTCGGCAATCGTATTAAAGGCCGGAACGGGGCCGCGCTCCTTTGATTCCGTGTGAATGCTGATCCGCGGCCTGTCACCCGATTCCGTAAGACGGTAGAGGAGCCCATAATCTTCCAGCCCGATGTCCACCGTGGGTATCTTCCTCGTATAAGCTCCGAAGATCTTGTCGACACCGAATCCTGCCGACCAGTTGTTGAGGAGGACACCCGCGGCTCCGGCTTTTTCCAGCGCTACAGGCAGGGTCTTGTTCGTATAACCCGTTTTTTTGATCCTGCGGGCCCAGGCCTCCTGCTCTTCGGTGCGCTGCTTCTTCATTTTTTCAAACGATTCGGTCGTGGCGAACTGCTGCCAGTTATCATCGGGTCTTCCGGTGGGCTGTAATAGGGAGATCAGCACGAATTTTCCTTTGACGGCCGGAAGCCATTGCTGGAAAGCCACCGAATCGGCCACATCCGCCAGGATGATGAGATCGGCCGTCACCGTCTTGTCGCCCATCCCCGGACTCCATGCCAACTGCATCCCCTCCAGCGATTTTATCCGCGGATAGACCATGTCGATATGTGAAATTCCTCTCTCCCAACCATGCCATTCCCCCCATTTTTCCATCCGCGCGTCGATCCCCCAGCCCGTATATTTTGCAATGGCCCATTCCGCCGCCTTCTCCATCTGAGGCGTACCCACCAGCCGGGGACCGATGCGGTCGAACAGGTCATGCGCCAGCTCCCGAAGCCGCGAATGATCCGTTTCTTCTTTCACTATATTGTCGATCACCGGGTCCTGGAGCTGGGCAAAGCTCCGTCCTGCGACGAGCAGCAGGCAGGTCAGCAATGTTAGTTTTGAAGCCATATGGAGTTGTTTTGTGTAAATTTATGCGAATAAAACTTTCCCCTCGCATGAGAATCTATTGCTTGCTCGTCCTGCTGACCCCCGCCGTTTTCTGTAAAGCCAATGTCCGTCTTCCTGCTGTCCTTTCGGATAATATGGTCCTGCAACAGCGATCTCAGGTAAACCTATGGGGCTGGTCCGAACCCGGTGAAAAGATCGCCGTGACCGCCTCCTGGGACCACCGGACAATTTCAGTTACGGGTACCCGTGATGGTAACTGGCGCCTGACGCTGGCTACCCCTGCCGCCGGTGGCCCCTATACGATCACCCTCGACGCGCAAAATCACATCGTACTGGATAATATCCTCATCGGCGAGGTGTGGGTCTGCTCGGGCCAGTCCAATATGGAGATGTGCGAGACCTGGGGGCTGCCCGATGTAAAGGCCGAACTCCCCACTTGCTATACGGATAAGATCCGCTTCTTCCATGTACCGAGGACCACGGCGAAAACCCCACAGAACGATTGCCCCGGGGCATGGACGGCCTGCGACTCCAACACGCTCAAACAATTCAGTGCCGTAGGCTATTTCTTTGGCAAAAAGCTCAACCAGGAACTGGGCGTGCCCATCGGGCTCATTGAGGTTGCCTGGGGCGGAACGCCTGCCGAGGTCTGGACACCGGCGCCGCTGGTGGAAGATGATACTATCCTCGAGGCAGCCAACGAAAAACAGACACCCGCAAACGGCTGGCCCTATAAACCCGGCTATTGCTACAACGGGATGATCGCGCCCCTTACCCCCTTTGCCATCGCCGGCGCCATCTGGTACCAGGGCGAAGGCAACACCGTGGCCCCGGGATCGTATAGCCGGCTTTTCACGACCATGATCGCCGCCTGGCGCCAGGCATGGGGGCTGCCGCTGCCGTTTTATTATGTGCAGATTGCTCCGTTCACCTACGGCGTAAAAGACCAGGGCAGCCTGCTCCGCGAACAGCAGGCCCGGGTGATGCAGATCGAACACACCGGTATGGTGGTGGTGAGCGACATTGCTGGCGACACGAACAATATCCATCCCAAAGATAAACACGACGTTGGCGACCGGCTGGCCGCCTGGGCCCTTGCGGATACCTACCGCCGGCAAGGCCCCGACTATAAGAACCCCACCTACCAGGACATGGAGATCAGGGGTGATAAAGCCATCGTCACGATCTCGGACGCGCCCACCGGCCTGCTGCTGAAAGGCAAAACCGCAAAAGCGCTCACAATAGCCGGTGAAGACGGGGTCTTTTGGCCCGCAAATGCGCAGATCAAGGCGGATAAGCTCATCGTCTCGTCGCCTTCCGTGAAAAAACCCGTCGCCGTCCGATACCAGTTCAGCAATGCCGGCGTCGGCAACATCTTCGGCAAAGACGGCCTTCCGCTGGCTCCGTTCCGCACCGATAATTGGCCGATCAACATCGACTGAGCCGGTTCATCTATTGCCGTGTGGCTGAAAGACTGCTTTTCTCCAGCCAGCTGTTGAACAAAGTGTAGAAAACAGCCAGGATGATCGCGCCCTTGAACATTCCCGTAAAACCCCACGCGGACAAGCCGCCGACAACACCGAGAAAAAGCACGAGAAAAGGCATCTTACCACCCGCTTTGGCGAGAAGGATGGGCTTTAATATGGCGTCGATGATCAGCAGCCCGATGCCATAGATGATTAAAAACACGGTCACCCCCGTATGTCCCTGGCTGGCCGTCCAGATCACCAGCGGCACCCATACCCACAACGGGCCGAGCTGGATCAATACGAGGAAGAAGATCAGTGCCGCGAGCACCATCTTATAGTGGATACCCGCGATCACCAGCCCGATCCAGGAAATGATCGCGGCGATGAAAGCCGTTCCCATCACCCCGATCGACACGCTCTTTATCGCGACGGCCGTCGCCTTCAAAAGGGAAAGCCCGTCCCGCTTTCCTAACAGATGCTGCGTGGTGGATTTCACCGGCTGCAGGGCCTTCTCCCCGGACACCAATAAAAAAGCGGAGATAATGATACCGGCAATGAATTGCAAGGCCGTTCCCAGCACGCCGGCTCCGCTGGTAATGACATGCCGCATCGCCTCTTTGATCGGTTCCCCATGCGATACAATGGTTTCTCTCGGGCTGCTTTGCAGCTGCTGCCAGAACGATGAGATTTCCTCACCTAGCAGTGGCAGGTTGGTGATCCACCTGGGAAGCGGCGGCAGCCCGTTCGTCCGGATATCGTTCATCCAGCCAATGGCATCCTTGACATGATACTGTAAAGACTTGATGAGATAGATCAGTGGTATGGCCACGATCGCGATCAATACCAGGGCATATATTACCGCCGCCAATACCCGGCGATTGCCCAAAGTGCGGGCAAGCCACTCGAACGGCCCGGCGAAACTAACGGAGAAGATCAGCGCAAAAGTAAGCACGCCGAAAAACACCTTCAGGACATCATATAAAGCCAGCATCAGGCTCACCAGCAGAATGACCACCAGGATAGCCTCTACGATATTGCGCGAACTGTTCTGAAGCGGTTTATTGATCATTTAGCCTAAATTTACTACGATTATTGTATGAAACGTTCCGCCAGGTTAAAAAAGCGCTTTCTGCTCATTTTCCTCCTACCTGCCGGTTGTCTGTTGACAGCCGCCGGAGCATCGGACTTCCTGATCCACTACCGCTTCAGGGAAAGTATAAGCTATTTGGTGGCCAGGGAATCGAAAGGCCGATACGCTTTCAACGCCCGCGA
This sequence comes from Chitinophagaceae bacterium, assembly GCA_025934485.1. GTDB lineage: Bacteria > Bacteroidota > Bacteroidia > Chitinophagales > Chitinophagaceae > Puia. Next base: position 51,442 of record JAICXX010000011.1, on the reverse strand, counting down.
CGCCTCTATCTCGCTCTGGAGAGGAACGGTCATACTCAAAGGATCGCAATTATCTTGCCTCGACACCGCCGGCATGGAGGCCTGGTGTAACCTCCGCACGCCACAGATCTATTGCTCATTGGCCTCGTGGAAGGCCTTGCTTTTCGATAAAAAACTCATCCTCGACAGCATCGCCATTATCGGCGCCTCTATGGATGTTCACGTGGTCACGCACCCGGAAGGACCGAAGCCCCCCTGGCATATCGTCGATCTCACCGAAAAGCTTAAAGCGACGCTACAGCATCTCAACGTCCATGCCTTTTCGCTGAAAGATCTTTCTTTTACCTGGCATGGGCCGGCCGGAACAGAACCCCTGCACACAGAGCATATCGACGTATCCGTTTCGAATTTTGCCCGGTTCGGCCGCACCGATAGCCACCTGCTGGGCTCCGATGAGTTTTCGATCTCACTTGGCCGTGAGCATTGGGCATTGGCCGGCGGCCATCAGCTTATCGATTTCGCCCGGCTCACGTTTGACAGCAAAGGCCATCGTTTTGCGATGGATTCGTTCTCGCTACGCCAGCCTGCGGATACGGCCAGGGGCGAATTCCGCCTTACCGTGCCCCGCTTCTTTTTCAATTCGAATCGCCTTCCGGCCGTCTACGAAAAAGATGGCCAGCTCCAATTGCTCCTGGATACCCTGGTGTGTATCAACCCCGTTCTGTCCATCCCGGAAAGCACAAAAAAATACCAGGGAGAAGCCATTAAAAATGCGATCCGGCAGACCATCTATCGCTCGATAAACGTGCGTTTTGTCCGGGTGATCGACGGCCGCCTTTTAGTGCGGAATAAAGCGGATCTGGCGGATAATGCGTCCACCCGCAAAGCCAATCTCCGCATCTATAACCTCACCATGGACCCCTACGGACCCAAACCCCTTACTTCAGATAGCCTCCGGATGAGCTTCAACAATATCGAATTCCTTACCCGGGACAGCGCCTATAAATTGTCCATCGGCGAATTCTCTATCCGCGGGGACGATGCCCTGTTCAAACAGGTCAGCTATGGCCCCACGGTTCAGGGCAACGGCAAATCCGTGGTCTTTACCGCCCCATTGCTGTGGCTGAGAAACATCGACCTCCCCGACCTCATGCGAAAACATATCAAGGCGACAAGCGCAGAGCTCATCGATCCGAAGATAATGCTCACGGACAATCTGCCACCGGAACCCAAATCCGGTAGGGCACGCGATCGCATCGTTGCTGCCAGGAAACTGGCCTTGTTCTACCGTACGTTGCACAATATCCACGAACTCATCGACGCACCGGATTTCCGGATCACCGGGGGCGCCGCGGGGTATATCCATACCGGAAAGACCCCCATCGATGCACAGGTCGCCGGCCTCGAGGCACATATCCTGCTAAATAATTTCTCTGGCAGCGATAGTCTCGTGGCGATCAAGCAGGCGATTCCCTCCTGCCATATCGATAAGCTAACGCTGAACGCGGCCGGACTCCATCTTTCGGTGGACCAATACGGATTCGAAGGCATCGACCGCAAAAGCCTGAGCAGGCTGGTCAGGATCACCACGGACGATGGGTGGCTGATCCAGGCAAAGAACACCTTCTGGAATGTCCTGGACTGGGATCGCTTTGAAAAAACGCGCGAGGTATCCATCGATTCCTTGCATCTCGACGAATTGATGCTGCATGCTCCCCCGGCGGCCGCAGACGCAAATGGGTCCCGCATCGCACGCCGCGAAGCGGCCACCGCACATCACTATGCCACCGCGCCATTTCCCGTGATCCGTGTCCACACCCTGGATCTGGGTGCGCTTTCCTTCGAGCGATCGTCACCATTGGCGCCGATACATTTCTCCGGGAATGCCCTGCATGCCGCTAACGTCCGCACGGAAGGCCATAATGTAGTCTGGAGCCATGCCATCATGCGGCTGCAAGACATCGGCCTGCGAACGGGACAGACCAACGTCGATGTTAAGACTGCTTTGTTCGACAGCGACCATGGGCTCGCTGCCAGGGATGTCCGGTTGACAAGGGCAGGCAGGGAAGGGGGACATCCGCTGGAATTGGCGGTGCCAACCATCCATTGGCTCGCATCTCTGCATTCGAGCGATCTGGCGCAATTCCCACTCTCATCGGTTACGATAAGCGAAATCCCTTTTAAATATACAGGCCTGCTAAAAAAAGATACTTTCCAGGTTGCCGGCACCGTGAAGCTGGACCTGCAAAAACTGCAGCTCTATCCAACGCTTAAAGCCGTCGCCGACCTGTGCTGGAAGGGCACCGATATCCACCTTCATTCCGATTCGATGACGCTGGATCTAAAGGGAGTATCGGGGAGCCTTCATGATAATGCATTTACCCTTGCGACCCTGAACGAGAATAGCTTGCTACCCTGGCTGAACCGCATAACCATTGGTCATGCCGCCTTGCACTATTCCACCGGTAAGCTGATTGCCGACGCTGCCACCTCCTCCTGGGACCCGGTTGCCCATACGCTCAGGATCGCCGGCTTTCAAATCCGTCCACGGCTGAGCCGCGAGCAGACATTTGAAAAAGCCCGCTGGCAACAGGATTATGTCACCACCAAAGGGCGCGCCCTCCTGCTCTCGGGCATAACCCTGGCGGGCGGAGACCGCCTTACCGCGGTACGCATCGATAAGCTTACCCTCGATGCAGTATCGGTCGACGCAACCCGCGATAAACATCTTCCATTTCATCATGGCATCGAAAAACCGATGCCCACAAAGTTGATTGCGAAGATCCCTTTCGACATCCGCGTCGATACCGCGCTGCTGATAAACGACAGTGTCACGTACAACGAGCTGTCGGCTACAACCAACCGCTGGACCACCGTGGGCATTACGAATATCGACGGCACTATCCGTAATCTCGCCACCCGCGACAATACCAGGGATACCCTGAAGTTCGATGCCCGCGCACGCCTGTTCGACGGATATATCCGGCGATTTGAATACCGCGAATCCTATGGTGATTCTCTATCGTCCTTCACGGCTAAAACAACTCTTGCTGCCGTCGATCTCAAAAAATTCTCCGAGATCTCCATCCCCGCGGCATCAGTAAGCATCACGAACGGCTATGTCGACACCGCCTGGTCCACCTGGCAGGGCAACCGCTATGCCGCGTATGGGACCATGAATTTTTATTTCAACAAGCTCCGGATCAAAGTGCTCAACAAAAAGGATAGCCTGCGCAGAGGTGTAGTGCCCGAACTGGAGACCTGGGCTGCGCGCATCCTGCTACCTGGCTCCAACAAAAGGACCTCGGAGATCTTCTTCGAACGCGACCGCGAAAAATTTGTTTTTAACTATTGGGTCAAGACCCAGGCCAGCGGCATCCTCTCCGCTCTCGTCCGCGAGAAACAATGGAACTATCGCAAACGCTATGATCAGCTCGCCCCGACCTATTCGCTCCCTCCGCGAACATCCCGCTAACCCATTTATTTCAGCTCGTCGATCCACGTCGTTTTTGCTTCCACCGGCACCCGCCGCCCCGGTTTCAAGGGCTCATCGGTGTAGCCGAGGTACACCAGCCCGATGACGATATCTTCTTCACGCAAACCCAGCCACGTCTTCATCACGCCATGCATTACCATCCCCCCTGTGCTCCACAACGCCGCTATACCCAATGCTTCTGCTCCCAATAAGATGTTTTGCATCGCCGCCGCCGTCGCACAGATCTCTTCGAGCTGCGTAATATTGCTGTTATCGCCGCGTTGCATAAAGGCGATGATCACATGCGAGGCCTTGTCGCCATTGTGTTTTTGCTTTTCATATTTGCCTGCGTTGAATTTATCCGGCAGTGTGCCTTGCCGGTAGAGATCGGCATGCCGGTGGCAAAATTGTACGACGGCCTTCCCGCTATAAACGACGAAACGCCAGGGCTCCGTAAAACCATGTGTAGGCGCCCAGTGAGCCAATTCCAGCAATTGTCTTATCTCGTGATCTTCGATCTTTTTTCCGTTAAAAACGGCCGGTTTTATACTACGCCTTTCGGTGACGATCTCCTGCAGAGCATTAAATTTTTCCATAACGCAAAAATATTTTATTGATTTGAAACCTGTTACATGCGGCGTGAAAAAACCATCGTAAAAACCCCTATGAGGTGCCAGAATTGCCTATTATATTTGACCCGTTACAGCCACCGTGAATGAAAAACCCATTCACCGTACCCACGGCAAGGCCTTGACTCTCCTCTATTCTATTCTTAACCCTCTCTTCATTTGATTTAATCCATTACCTGGGACCGGCATTGTTTTATTCAAAACCTAAAACGATGTTGAAGTCATCAGTACCCGTTTTCATCTGCAGCCTTACGCTGACCACCACGTTACCTTCGGCTGCTAACCCCGCCTCTTCGGTGCCGGTAAGAACCGTTGCCAGCGTAGGCGGTGGCGTCATCCTTAACAGGACTTCCAGTTCAACAGTCTCCTTCGCACAGCCTGGTAAACAGGTCCGTAATTTCGTGGATAAGTATATCCGCAACAACGACGAAGCGCTTTCTCTTGTCCGGCAAAGAAGCGGACGGCCATTTATCATCATCGATTCCATAATGACTCGATACGGTCTGCCGGGTGAACTCAAATATCTCGCCGTCATCGAATCCGAACTGAAGTCCACGGCCCGCTCTCGTGTGGGCGCCCGCGGCACCTGGCAGTTGATGGCCCAAACCGCCCGCGATCTGGGCCTCAGGGTCAACAACCGCTATGACGAACGCACCAACATCTATAAGAGCACCAAAGCCGCTGCCCTCTATCTGCGCGACCTGCATAGACAGTTTAAAGACTGGCTGCTCGTCCTTGCAGCGTATAATGCCGGCCCCCTGCCCGTGGAACGGGCTATCCATCGCTCGCATAGCCGGAATTTCTGGGTCCTGGAACGCTACCTGCCGGCCGAATCGCGTCAGCACGTCAAGCGCTTCATTGCCACGGCGTATTATTTTAATACGATCGACACCGTGGATCCTCTTGTCCCTTCGATTCCGGCGGACAACGCGCTGTGTGTGGAGCAAACGCAACAAGCCGGTCCGGAATTTCTCGGTACATTGTAGCATGATCATTACGAATACGACCATCGGGGACCTGGACGTCCTCGAAGCATTATTCGATGAAGCCATTTCCTTCCAGCGGTCCAGATCAGCCAGCAATGTCTGGCAGCGGATGAACCGGGAGTTTATCACCCGGGAGATCGAAGCGAAATTACACTGGAAGATCGTCGACGAAGACCAGATCGCCTGTTGCTTTTCCATGCTGTACACCGACCCGCTGGTCTGGGACGAAAAGGATGCCGATCCATCCCTCTATCTCCATCGTATCATCACCAACCCCGCCTTCCGGGGTAGGGCATATGTAAAGGCGATCGTTTCATGGGCGAGTGATTTCGGCCGGGCCACCGGAAAAAAATATCTCCGCCTGGACACGGGGAGGGATAACCGCCGTTTGAACGAATATTACCAGGAATGTGGTTTTGTCTATTGCGGCAGCAAACAATTTCGCGATGACGGCAACCCCGCCGTTCCGCGCCATTACCTTGGCGTAGGCTTAAGCCTGTACGAAAAACGGATCGAATAAAACCGTAACTTTCGTATATGATACGTTCTTATCTCTTCATCGCCGCCCTCTCGGGGGTAGTAGCCTGTAATGCCCAGCCGACGCCGCGCCGGGCGCTGCTCGCGCTTTCCAAAACCAATCATACCCTGGCCATTGTCGATCCTTCGACATTGAGGGTCGTCGCACGTATCCCGGTAGGAGAGGACCCGCACGAAGTGATCGCCTCCGCCGACGGCAAAACAGCCTTTGTTTCGATTTATGGCGGCGGTAGCCTGCACGAACTGGATATTCTCGATCTCATCGGGCAAAAACCTTTGCCCGCCGTCGACACCCGGCCCCTGTTCGGTCCCCACGGACTGGTCTTCGAGAACGGCAAGGCCTGGTTCACCGCGGAAGGCTCCAAAGCCGTTGGGCGATATGATCCTGCAACGGGCCGCCTCGACTGGAGCATGGGTACGGGCCAGGATAGAACGCATATGCTCTATGTGACGCCCGATGGCCGCCGTATCTATACTACCAATGTCAATTCCGGGACCGTGAGTATCCTCATCGATACACTGGTGCAACCCGGCCCGCCCCCTGGAGCGCAAGGCCCGCCTCCCGGCGCGCAAGGTCCTCCTCCCGGCGCCCGCCCCCACGAAGATTGGCGACAGACGGTGATCCCCGTGGGCCGTGGGTCGGAAGGGTTCGACGTATCCCCCGATGGCCGCGAACTCTGGACGGCCGGCGCCGGCGATGGCACCATATTCATCATCGACCTCCAGGCAAAACAGCTGTCGGCGACACTCGACGCGGGCGTCCGCGGCGCGAACCGCCTCAAGTTCACCCCCGATGGCTCACAGGTATTTATTACGAGTCTTTCCTCGGGGGAATTGACGATCTATGATGCGCACACCCACAAAGAGATCAAGCACCTGAAGACTGGCCACGGCGCCGCCGGCATCCTCATGGACCCCGAAGGCCACCGCGCCTTCGTCGCCTGCTCCGCCGATAACAACATCGCCATCGTCGACCTCAAAACGCTGGAGATCACCGGCCATCTCGACGTCGGCGGCGTCCCCGACGGCATGGCCTGGGCCGTTCAAGACTAGACCGCAACAGACACGTATAAAAAGCCGACCACGGGTCGGCTGGCCGAAGGCCCATCATCAGCCGTTTTCGGCCCAGCGGTATTTTCCCTGGACTGCCAAGGGCCCAAAACAAAAAAGAGCTACAAACCGCAGCTCTTTTTTTTGCTTGAAACCGTCCAGGGTCCAATATCTTTAAATGATCGTTCGTATCGATTTGAACAGGGTCGCAAAAGTAATCGAAAAGAAGAATAATCCAAGAGCATGCCAATTTTTTTATCCCTCCCCTTCGGCCCTAAAAGCCCGAACTGCACGGCGACGTGTGCGAATTTTTCGTAACTTAAAGGGAAATACACTTGCCATGACTAGCTTTGACACCTCTCACGTCAAAAACATTGTATTGCTCGGTCATGCCGGTTCTGGCAAGACCACCCTGTCCGAATGTATGCTTTACGAGGCGGGACTCACCACCCGGCGCGGCACCATCGAAGAAAAGAATACCGTCAGCGATTTTTACGAGCTGGAACAGCAACGAGGCAACTCGATCTTTTCCAAGCTCTTGCATACGCAGTGGCGCGGCTATAAGATCAACATCATGGATACCCCCGGCTACGACGACTTCGCAGGCGACGTACTCGCCTCGCTACGTGTGGCGGACACCGGCGTCTTGCTCCTCAATGCGAATTTCGGCGTGGAAGTAGGCGCGGACATCATATGGGATTATACGGAACGCTTCCGGACACCCATGGTGATTGCCGTTAACAAACTCGATCAGGATAAGGCGGACTTCGACCGGACGGTGGCACAGGCCCGCGACCATTTCAGCAACAAAGTTGTGATCGTGCAGTATCCGCTGAACCAGGGACTGGGCTTTAACACCATCGTCGATGTGCTGCAGATGACACAATACCGGTTTCCCGCCGAAGGCGGCCGGCCGGAAAAACTGCCCATTCAGGAAACGGAAAGGGCTAAAGCAGATCAGCTCCACAAGGATCTCATCGAAGCCATCGCCGGCAACGACGAAACCCTCATGGAAAAATATTTCGAAAAGGGCAATCTGGAAGAGAACGAGATGCGGCAGGGGCTCAAGAAAGCCATGATCAATCACGATCTGTTCCCTCTTTTTTGTCTCTCCGCGAAAAAGAACATGGGCAGCGGGCGGCTCATGGGTTTCATCGACAATATCTGTCCCGGGCCTGCCGACATGCCGCCGCAGCTCACCGTGAACGGCGAATATCTTCCCTGCGATCCCGCCGGCCCCCCCTGTCTCTTTGTCTACAAGGTCCTTTCCGAAAGTCACATCGGCGAGATGTCCTTCTTCAAAGTCTATAGCGGGACGGTCAGGGCGGGTATGGAGCTGGTCAATGGCGCCGATGGTGCAATAGAAAAGATCAACCAGCTCTTCGTGGTGGAAGGCAACAAGCGTATTCCGGTTAATGAATTGTCGGCAGGAGATATCGGCGCCACGATCAAGCTCAAACATACGCACGTCAACAATACCCTCTATGCTCCGGGGAAAGACCTGGAGCTCTATCCAATCGAATTCCCTTCCCCCCTCATGAGTATTGCCATCGAATCGGCGCAAAAGGGCGAGGAGGAAAAGCTTGCTACGGCGATCCGGCAGATCTGTGAGGAAGATCCCACCGTATTGCTCGAGATGTCGCAGGAGCTCAAGCAGACCATCATCCACTGCCAGGGCGAGCTGCATCTCGCAGTAATAAAATGGAAACTGGAACATATTTCCAAAAACCTGCGGGCGAGCTTCAGCCAGCCACGCATCCCCTATAGGGAAACGATACGCAAACCGGTGCAATCCAGCTACCGTCATAAAAAGCAATCGGGGGGAGCAGGGCAGTTCGGCGAAGTATACATGCAGGTAGAGCCCTGGTTTGAAGGCATGCCCGATCCCAAAGGACTCTCCGTGCGTGGCCGCGAAGAATTTCAGCTGGACTGGGGTGGAAAGCTGGTTTTTTTGAATTGCATCGTCGGCGGCGCCATAGATCAGCGTTTTCTGCCCTCTATACTCAAGGGCGTTATGGACAAGATGCACGAGGGGCCGCTCACGGGCTCGCATGTCCGTGACGTCCGCGTGATCGTCTACGATGGCAAGATGCATCCCGTCGACTCCAACGACATCTCGTTTAAGATTGCGGGCATGATGGCCTTCAAACAGGCATTTCAGCAGGCCGATCCCCAAATCCTCGAACCCGTATATTCCGTGACCGTGTTATGTCCGGATGAGCTCACCGGTGGCATCATCAGCGATCTTCAAACCCGTCGCGCTATCATGGAAGGAATGGACACGGAAGCACATTTTACCAAGATCATCGCCCGCGTTCCCCTGGCGGAAATGCACGACTACTCTTCGACACTCCGGTCGCTCACCCAGGGCCGTGCCAAATTTCGCATGAAGTTCCTCGAATATGCCCCGGTCCCCGCCGAGATCCAGCGCCGGTTGATCGATGAATATCATAAATTTGCCGCGCACCAGCTGGCATAAACACCATGTCGAAATTATTGACCTTTCAGAAATACAACGACCCCGGTCTCGCCCGGGCAATAGGCGAGATGTTGGGAAAAGCAGGTATCGAATATGAGATAGAAGGCGAGCACCTGCATTTGGACCCGGCTATTATCGGCAATACATCCGACCCGCTGATCCATCTCAAGATCCCTGCCGCGGATTTTAGCCGCGCACATGCGGTACTGGAAGCCTATTATGAAGGGCAGTTGCAGGATGTCGATCCGGACTACTACCTTTTCACTTTTACGGACCAGGAGTTGCTGGATATCCTTGCCAAGCCGGACGAATGGGGGCACTTTGACTACGTGCTTGCCCGGAAGCTGCTCAGAGAACGCGGCTATGATATTACGCCGGAGCTCACAGATCAGCTGAAGGCACAGCGTCTGGCGGAACTGGAAAAGTATGACGACGCCGATGGGCGAAAAAACCCACCGCTTTTAGGGATAGGCGTGATGTCGGGCTATGCGGTTTCCAGCCAAAAAAAGATCTTACCGGATGGCCGGGAAGTACATGCCTATTCTCCGGCCACGAGAAAACGCGGCAGGATATTTTTCATCATCGGGATCATCGCGGTAGTGCTTTACCTGCTCTTGATGTTGATCAGGTAAAAATCGCGCCAACAAAATATAATAATTTTTATTTATAAATATTTTCTTTAACTTGTTGAGGCCTTCAATGCCTTCTCCCTGCAGTGCTTTTCTCTAAAGCCTCAATTCGGCGCCAGCCGGAATCCGCTCCGCCTAATTTGATCTCTCAACATCAAAACGCACTTTTATGCGCACAATCCATCAAAATCAGCTTGGCAACAGGCGGAATTTTCTGGGAAAGCTAGCCGGCACCGCCGCGCTTCTCGGAATGAGCAATTTTACATTGGCAGCGGCTTCGCAAACCGCAAAGGAAAGCGATTCGTCTGCCGTCGCCGATCTGTCGGACCCCGACGAATGGTTCAGCGCCAATATCAAAGGGAAACACAAGATCGTCTTCGACGCCCCGGCGCCCAAGGAGATGATGACATTTGCATGGCCCAAAGTTTTCTTATTGACCAACGCCGCTACCGGAACAACCGAAAGGGATTGCAGCGTAGTCGTCGTCCTGCGCCACGAGGCGATCCCTTACGCGATGGGCGATGACCTGTGGGCAAAGTACAAATTTGGGGAAATGTTCAAGATCAATGACCCCCGTACATCGGCGCCGGCTACCCGAAATCCGTATTGGGAGACGCGTCCCGAAGATTTCAAGATCCCTGGCATCGGACCGGTGGCGATCGGTATCCGCGATCTGCAGGCTAGTGGGGTATTGTTTTGTGTTTGCGATGTAGCCCTTACCGTATTTAGCGCTGTCGCGGGTATGCATGCTAATATGGATGGCAGTGCGGTCAAAACCGAATGGCTTGCTGGCATACTTCCCTCCATTCAGCCTATGCCATCGGGTGTTTGGGCGGTAGGTCGCGCGCAGGAGCATGGGTGTACCTATTGCTTTGCCGGCTGATGAAAACCAGGATCATGCCGGCCGTAACGATCATCATTATCGTGGCGCTGGCGGCTGGAGAGTTACTCCTCCATTACATGCGTGCCCCATCCCGGCGCGTACAGGCCACGACACCCGCGAAGCCCCCTGCAGACTCGCTCTGGCAGGCACCCGACAGTATATCGATAACAGACGGGCCCGAAGGTGCCCTCGTCCGATATGGCCAGGACCTCATCGCCCGCACAGGCTATTATTTTGGGCCTGCTGGCACCATCGACAGGCGACAGAACGGACTGGACTGCCAGAACTGTCATTTAAAGGCAGGGCGACAGCCCTGGGGAAACAATTTCGGGGGTGTTGCATCCACCTATCCCAAATTCAAGGAACGGCGAGGTGGATTGGAAAGCATTGCCCAACGCATAGCTGACTGTTTTCAGCGCAGTCTTAACGGGGAGGCACCGGACAGCACGTCCAGGGAAGTCCGGGCCATGATCGCCTATATGCAGTGGCTGGGAACGGGTGTGTCCAAAGGGAAAAAGCCGGCAGGCAGCGGTATTGCAGTTCTCTCCTTTATGGACCGGGCCGCCGATCCGGAAAAAGGGAAAAGATCCTACGAGACGAAATGCAGTCGCTGCCATGGGCCCAACGGCGAGGGATTAAAGGACAACAACGCACGAACGTATACCTATCCTCCGCTGTGGGGCGATAACAGCTACAATACAGCCGCAGGCTTTTTCCGCGTCGCCCGCCTCGCAGGGTTCATACGCTACAACATGCCTTTTGGCGCAGATTACCGAACGATGGAACTGTCGGCCGATGAGGCCTGGGACCTTTCGGCGTTTATCAATTCCCAACCCAGGCCGGTCCGGGATTTTCCAGCGGACTGGCCGGACATCTCGCTTAAACCGGTGGATTATCCCTTTGGCCCCTTCATAGACAGTTTTCCGGCGGAGACACACAAATTCGGCCCTTTCCTCCCGATAATGCAGGCCCATCAACGGCATTAAAAAAAATCTTGCAGATCGGTCACGCGGCAGAACACTTGCGTGTCTAGTTATAGTAAAGTATTCATCATGCAAAAACTATAACAATGAAAGCAAGGATCTCATTTGAAGAAACCTCCAAAGAGTTCATGGAAGTATTACTAAAACCCGGTGTATATATCCGCAGGTCCGGACTCGAGCCTAATTTGATAGAACTCATAGATTTCCATGTCTCTACGATCAATGGCTGTGCCTATTGTCTGGATATGCATTTCAAGGATGCCGTTGCCAGGGGTGAGTCGGAACAACGCCTCTATTCCGTGGCCGCCTGGCGGGATTGCCCCTATTATTCAGATAAAGAACGCGCTGCGCTGGCCTACGCGGAAGCGGTGACTGCGGGTAATGTGGAAGACGAGGTCTTCGATGCCCTCACGGAATTTTTCAGTAAAAAGGAAATTGCCGACCTTACACTGGCCGTTGCGACCATTAACACCTGGAACAGGCTCAACCGCGCGTTCCGGACGGTTCCGGGCGGGTATAAAGTGGGGCAACACGCATAATACAGCTTATGATCGACCAACGGATCCTATTTCCATACGCGTACAACATCCTCGGTTCGGCCGAAGACGCCAAGGATGTCATTCAGGACGTACTATCCAATTATGTTGCCCACGATCGGGCGGACGTCGGGGACGAGAAGAACTATCTCATCCAAAGTGTCATCAACCGGGCCATCAACGCCAAAAAACGGAAAAGGAAGATCATCGGGCAGTCAGAAGTCTGGCTGCCCGAACCCGTCGCTACCGACGACGCGGCGGATCGCAACCTTTACCTCAAGGATATCCTGTCCTATTCATTGCTGGTGCTGCTCGAAAAACTGCATGCCACGGAAAGGGCTGTTTTCATTTTAAAGGAAAGCTTCGACTATAGCCACCAGGAGATTGCCGGGGTTTTGTCGATCACGGAAGAGCATTCCCGTAAGCTGCTCAGCCGGGCCAAAGCCAAGCTATTCAAGCCTGGGCCCGGCACAGTGGACAGGGACGCCCAAACCTCCATGCTCCTCGAGCGGTATATGGACGCCATCCAGCGACGAGACGTTCCGCAATTGGAAAGTTTGCTCTCCGCAGACATCGCCTATTATGCGGACGGTGGCACCAGGCTGCATGTGGTGAAGAAAGAATGTGTGGGCGCGCATGATGTCGCAGAATTGGCGATGTTGGCCTATTACCGGTTCCTGCAGCGTCTGACGATGCGGCTTATCTGGGTCAACTATCAGCCGGCGTTGGTCTACTACGACGGCGACCGGCTAGCCGTTTGCCAGGTCTTCGAGTTCGACAGCGAAGGAAAGATCATGCAGATAAACACGATAGTAGATCCGGAAAAATTGCGCAACGATCTGCACGTCGAGCTGTAGCTGCGCATTGCACAAATGAAATTTATTTTGTATAATGCGTAAATAACTCCTGGAAACGCATGAACATTGCCTTGATCGTAGTAGGGATTCTCCTTGCACTAATTATAATTTTTGTCATTTACCGCTACTTAAAAGTCAGCCATCAGAATAAAAACCTGAATAGGTTAAGATTTGAAAGGATTAGACCCTTGTATGAAAAATTGGCGAATAGCCAAACGGTCGATCCGCAAGATGTTTTGCCCTATGCGGCGGATATTAAAACCAGGCACCTCACCTATCAGCTTTTGACCAGCCGTGGCAAAAAAGATTTGTTCCCGGAAGAGTATTATACGTTGATCAAGGGCGCTGAGAGCCAGCTGGCTAATTGGCTGGAATTTCCCACAGAGCTTGGCGCTTGTCCCGATGAAATAGAGCATATCAAACGCGCAACTTTCGATTTTGACGGGCAGGGAAGTTATGTGCATTACGAGGTCTTTAAATACAAGGTAAATGAACCACACTGGGCAGCTAAAGATGGATGGATACTTGGTGTTGTCGGCCCTTTTTTCGACGATAGTGAGCCTTATCACCATGCCGGAGCCACATTCAGTAGGGTAGACAGTACGATAGATAAAATTTCACCTGACGCCGAAGCCCTATGGGTTCATGAGAATGTTTCCATGCGAAAGAGATAACTGCATCATTCCGTCCTCAGACTCTCCACGGGATTCGCCATCGCAGCCTGCACACACTTGAATCCTACGGTTAGCAGTGCAATGATCAACGTCATGGCGGCCGCTGCCGCAAATACCCACCAGTGCAATTCGGTCCGATAGGCATAACCTTGCAAAAAACCGGTGAGCCCATACCAGGCCACGGGAAAGGCGATGGCTGCGGCGATGGCTACCAGTACCACAAAATCCTTCGACAGCAGCGCGACGATATGCGGCAAGCCTGCCCCGAGCACCTTGCGAACCCCGATCTCCCTGACCTTGCTTTCGGCGGTAAAGGTCACCAGCCCAAAAAGACCAAGACAGGAGATAAAGATAGCCAATGCGGCAAAGGCGTTGAAGAGCTGCCCGACGTGCAGATCGGATTTATACAGATCGTTGAACTCGCTGTCTAAAAAGGTATATTCAAAATCATAGTCGGGGTTGTACGCTTTCCATACGGATTCGACGGCCGCCAGTGCCTTTGAGACATCCTTGCCTGTGGTGCGTATATACATCTTCCCCCGCCAGTTCGTACTGTAATGCATCACCAACGGCCGGATCCGGGTACGCATGGACTGAAAATGGAAATCCTTTGCCACGCCCGAGATCACCCCGTTGACACCGTGCATCGTAAAACGTTTACCGACGGCCGGCTCGGCGATGCCGGCTTCTTTGATGGCGGTTTCGTTGAGGATGAAATGCATACTGTCGGCCGGTGTGCCTGTAAATCCGTTTCCTTCGAGCAGCTGTATGCCCATCACCTCCGGAAAATTGTGTTCTACCGGCATTTGGGCAATGGTAAAGGTTTGCTGGTCTGCCCGCTTGCCGTCCCAGCTCACATCCGAAGTGCCGCTATGTGTGTTGATGATATCCACTCCGGATTCTGTGACACCCAGGATGCCGGGCTGTTTCAGCAGTTCGGCTTTTGCAGCATCGTAATGCTTGTCGATATTCCGCATCCAGAAACTGAAGACATTCTCCTTATCGTACCCCAGGTTTCTCGCCCGGATGTATTTAAGTTGCTCGCCGATGATAATGGTGCTCACGATAAGCGTAATGGAAAAGCTGAACTGTACGACTACCAGCACCTTGCGGAAATTGCCCTTACTGCCGATCCCGCTTAGTTTGCCCCTCATCGCTTCCAAAGGCTTAAAGGAGGATAAGGTTATCGCGGGGTAGATACCCGCGAGCAGCAGGGTTACGAGCAGCGTCAGCCCGTATACTTCGAGGACATCGGGTTCCCAGGGTTTGAACACAAGAGCCTTGTCGGCAATATTGTTGTAGAGCGGCATCACGAGGTAGATCAGGCCGGTTGCCAGCACCAGCGAGATCAGGAATAGCGCCAGCGACTCGCTCAGGAATTGCAGGAACAGGCTTCTTTTATCCGCGCCGATGATCTTACGCAGGCTTATCTCCTTGCTTCGCTTGATAGCTCTTGCGGTGATCAGGTTGACGTAGTTGATACAGGCAATGGCGAGCACGATCACAGCTACGATAAAGAACACCCGAACGACCGCCATTCCCTGTTCTTTGCCGTCCGAGGCATAGAGGTGGATCCTGGTAAGCGGATTGAGCCGGTAGCTAAGATGTTTGGTGAAATTGTCCTGCTCATTGCGACGGTGGATCTGCCCCAACTGCTCCCCGACAGCCGTGGGATTGGCACCGGGCTTCAGCTGCACATAGGTGTCATAATCGTACTGGCCCCAGCTGCTGTTCAGCGTCTTCCAATATCTGCCGGTGCTGTCATATTCCTGTTCCAGCTGTTCAAAATTAAACGCGACCTTGAATTGGATGGAGGAATTCCCGGGAATATCTTTCATCACGCCGGTGACATGATATAATTTTTTGTCATCGCCTGCCAGCACTTGGCCTATGGGATACTCGTCCCCAAATATTCTTTTGGCCGTAGATTCGGACAGAACTATCGAGTGGGCATCCTCGAATGGGTGTTCCGGATTGCCTTCGACAAGCGGGAAGGTGAACATTCTGAAAAAGGAAGGGTCGACGTGCTTGTTATGCCATTCCTCGATCTTCTTCCCTTTGTATACAAAATAGGTTACGGCCCAGTTGTCTGCGAGCCGGCAGGCATTTTCAACCTCGGGAAGTTCCTTCCTGGCAAAGATGGCAATTGGCGCCGAGGTGACATCCCATACATTGACCTGCCCTTCGTTGTCGAAGGTCGGCGCCAGCCGGTACAGGTTGGCGGCATGGACATTGAACCGGTCGTAGCTTAATTCGTCCTTTACCCAAAGCAACAGCAGGATGCAGATGCCGAGACCCGTGGAGAGGCCGATGACGTTGATAAGCGAATACATCCGGCTCTTACGCAGATTGCGCAAGGCTATCTTGAAATAGTTTTTCAGCATAGAAGCGGGCTTATACCCTAAGTACTGCCAAAATGTAAAAAGGTTGCACATTTTCCGGAAAAATGTTGTTTATTTGCAATGTAATTGATTAGTCAAGTATATGTCAAGTATTAATCCCTCATTGAAGGTGTTGCTGAACCTGTTCAAGATCCAGGCGATGTTGTCGCGAAGACTCGACCCGTTGACCATGTACGGCATCGGATTCAATGATTTTCTCATCCTTTACCTGTTGCATGAAGCGCCTGGAGAAAAGATGAGGCCTACGGATCTGGCGGAAAGAACAGGCCTTACCGCATCAGGCGTTACACGGATGCTGCTGCCCATGGAAAAGATCGGCTTGATCGCGCGTCAGGCGGGGGAGCGGGATGCCCGGGTAAGTCTGGTGGTCATTACTGCTGCAGGAAAGCGTATCTATGAGGAGGCGCTGGGAACGGCCAATCATATTGCAAAGCAAATTGTACCTGCGGAGTATGGCAAGAACAATCACCCGCTGGTGGGCTTGTTAAAAGCGCTTGGCGGAAATCTCGAATAACCTATCGAAAGTGGAAAACACACCTGTTCATTTTATACCGGAATGGCGCTTGCCAGCAGTAGAAGCCGCCTTATCACAGACCTTTGGATCGAATACCATCGACAGCATAGAACAGCTTTCCGGCGGTTTATCCGGCTCGGGGGTCTATAAGCTTACGATAGACCATCGCCCATATGTATTGAAACTGGATGCGCCATCGGTGTCCGGCAACCGTGCGTTGGCGTTGGCGTCGTCGGCGGGTATCGCGCCCCGGTTACACTTTCAGGACATATCCGCCGGTATTACGATCACTGATTTCATCGAATGCGCACCGATAAGGACGACCTTCTCGCCCGAAAAGTTGGTGGTTGAGCTTGCAAAGACCATCCGTTCCATCCATTCCCTTCCCTGTAACCTTCCCGGACCCGATCTGCAGGAAACAATTGCGGCGATGGTAGCTGGCTTTGCACAATCAAAAATATTGACTGGCCCCGTCGTTCAGGAGTGTTTTTCGCATTATGCGGCTATTGCCTCAAAATACACTTGGCACGACCCTCAAAGAGTGCTTAGCCATAACGATCTCAATCCGGCTAATCTGTTGGCTGATGGCAACAAGCTGTGGGTTGTCGATTGGGATGCGGCGTTTTCAAACGACCGGTATGTCGACCTCGCGACCGCAGCCAATTTTTTCATACACACCGAAGAACAGGAAACGCAATTTTTGCAGGTGTATTTTGATGGCGGAGTGGACGAATATAAAAGCGCCCGTTTCTATATCATGCGACAGATCTCCAGGATTATCTATGCCATCTTGCTTGTGCAGGTGGCGGTTCGGAACAAACCCGCAGGGCATCCCCTTGACCAGGAGATGGAAGGCAATACGCTGCAAAGGTTTAGTGAATGGATGGCCGCCGGCAAACTGTCCATGGCAACCCACGAAGGACAGCTGATGTATGGCAAGGCGCAAATGAACGAGGCCCTCCGCCAAATGCGCTCCCCCCGCTTTGCCGCCGCCCTTGGGCTATTGCAGGATTGAGCGCTTTTTAGTAGTTTACGCAAATGCGAAATAGTTGGCTGGGATTCATATTGATATGCACTTTACCAATACTCACGCAAAATTGCGAAGGACCGCAACCTCAGGTCAGCGCTGTCTCCACTACCCAGGATCAAACCGTTACCAAAATTGAAATGGATTTGTCCAACTTCGGCGTTGAATCGGCCGGTTTCCCGAATATCAAGGCAATCATAAATCTAAAGAATGACACAAGTTATTGTCGGGTAACCTATGATGATCCTAAATTCAAGGATAGAACCTATCGATTATCCGAAAAGGATATGGATAGTGTTCGACACCTCGTCGATCGTTATGATTTTAAGTCATTAAAAGCAAAGTATACCGTACTGGAGACCGACCAGCCCACCTCCACGAATATCTTTTACTTTGAGGACAGCACGATAAAAGTCGAAGATTATGGCGTGACAGAGGGAGACTTCCCCCTGAAGGAGCTTTATCACTTGGTTTATAAGTTTTAATGTTTTTTAAACCCTGCCACAAATGTATTTTTGGCAGAAGCGGTCTATTTAAAAAACAACCCCATAATAAATTGACAGTCCAATTATTATGGGGCTTTGTAGCGAGATCGGGATTTGAACCCGAGACCTCAGGGTTATGAATCCTGTGCTCTAACCAACTGAGCTATCTCGCCGGTTACCTGCATTCGACCCGGCCATGTGGCACATTTCCGAAACGGGACGCGAAGATAGAGAAAAATAAGCGTAAAAAGCAAGCATAAACGATCGAAAAAGGGAGGGCGCCACCTCCCAAAAACAAAAAGGCCCTCTGTGGAAACAGAAGGCCGTCTAACGATTGCTTGCCATATGAAAATTCTTCGAAAGATCTAAGTTGACCGTGTGTGTTGCAACCCTCCATTCACTTCCCTGTCTCTTCCGTTGCGCCCACAAATGTAAGAACCCAAGTACATCTAAAAAAGAACCGAATAATATCAAAAAGTTAAATTGCTAAATCGGTTTATCGGAAGCTACTGGTTTTTCTGTATCCGTTCCTTTCTGAGACCAAGGTCGGAGTTTTTTCCGGAAAGAAGAAATTATTCGGGTAGATTTTTATAAAAAATCGCCAATAATTGGCTAAAACAAAACATGTAATTATTTTTAATATTAAAAAATGGGCATAAAGCGCTATAAATGCCTCAAAAACGCCCTAGTTTTCAAAAACGAACATAAATAGTAAAAAATTATAATGTAAAAGACCGTCAAATAAGCCGCCGAAATCTCATCAAGACCTCCCCGGATACTCCTCCAACGCCCTTTCCAGACAATCCATTGCCTTCTCCAGATCCTCCGTATTCAACACATACGCCAACCGCACCTCCTTCGTACCCAAACCGGGCGTTCCATAAAACCCGCCCGCCGGCGCCAGCATCAACGTTTGCCCCTCATAAGAGAAACTCTCCAGTAACCACTGACAAAACACATCCGAATCATCCACCGGCAGACTCGCCATAGCATAAAAGGCCCCGCCAGGATTCGGGCAAAATACGCCGGGCATCTTGTTCAGCCGGCTCACAAGCACATCCCGCCGCTTCAGATATTCTGCCTTGGTAGAATTGAAATAGTCGGCCGGCAGCTCCGTAGCCGCCTCTCCCAGGATCTGCGCGAAGGAAGGCGGGCTCAGCCGAGCCTGGGCAAATTTCATCACCGTGTCCAACACCTGCTGATTCCGCGTCACCAACGCCCCGATCCGGCCACCACAGGCACTATACCGTTTGGAGATCGTATCCATCATCAACACATTGTCCTCGGCACCCTTGAGGTTCATGGCGCTAAGATGCGTCCCGCTATAACAAAAGTCCCGGTAAGCTTCATCGGAGAACAAATAAAGCCCACGGCTGATCACGATGGTTGCAAGCGTCTCCATCTCCTCCTTGCTATACAGGTAGCCTGTGGGGTTATTGGGATTACAGATCACGATGGCCCTCGTCCGCGGCGTGATCAGCTTTTCGAACTCCGCTACCGGCGGCAGCGCAAATCCATTCCCGATATAAGAGGTCAGGGGTTTCACCACCACATTCGCCGCTACCGCAAATCCATTGTAATTCGCATAAAAAGGTTCGGGAATGATCACCTCGTCGCCCGCATCCAGACAGCTCATAAACCCAAAGAGGATCGCTTCGGACCCACCCGTGGTCACGATGATCTGGGAATAATCCACATCGATCCCCATTCGCTTATAATAGGAGGAAAGCTTCCGCCGGTAGCTTTCGTTACCCGCGCTATGACTGTATTCCAGCACCTTGAAATCGAAATGCCTCACCGCATCCAGCGCCATCCTGGGCGTTTCGATATCGGGCTGACCGATATTGAGATGATAAACTTTGGTGCCCTTCCTTTTGGCGGCTTCGGCATACGGCACGAGTTTCCGGATCGGCGAAGCCGGCATCTGTTGTCCGCGTTTACTGATGGTTAACATGGCGCAAAAATATTAAAAAAAGAGGCCCCCGCTCAGCGAGGGCCTCCATACAAAGATGTCTTACCTCTAGCGGCTCCCCTTTCCACCCTTGGAGGCCTCATACTTAGCATAGGCATCCGGCGTCAGCACCTCACCGGTAATATGCAGTTGCAGCGGCATTTGCACCCCGGCTACCTTGATCGTGATGCTCTTGTTGAAAGGCCCGGCGACAGCAGCATTGAACCCGGCCTTGATCACATCGTCCTTTCCCTTCTGAACGGCTCCCTCGGGTTTTACAGGCGTCGTACAACCACAGGAGGCCATGGCGGACTCGATGATGACGGGATTATTGCTGATATTGGTAAAGTCGAAATCATGCGACACGGGCGTTCCCTGCTTGATCTTGCCGAAATCATAGGAGAGCTCCTTGAACTTCAGCACATCTTCGGCTTTTTGGGCTTGCTGAGCAAAAACACCTGCACTCAGGACCAATGCGCTTGCAAATAGGAATAATTTCTTCATGGTTTGTATCAGTTTATTTGTTTTAATAATTCAACAGAGGAGTTTTCAGGCGCCGAACTGGCAGGAGCAGCATACACTTCACCGGAGATAGTAAGGGTCTTCGTCCGGTTCGTATTATAAATGATCGTCACCATCTTGGTAAAACGACCCTTGGCGTAAGCATTGTAACCTACTTTGATCTCCGCCGTGGCTCCGGCCTCGATGGGATCGCGGCTCCAGATAGGCGTAGTACATCCGCAGGAAGCCTGCACATTATCCAGTTTCAGGGGGGTAGACCCCGTATTCACGATCTCGAAAGTGGTAACAGCGGGCCGGCCCTGGGGGATCTTGCCGAAGTCAAAGGTGTTCTGTTTGACGACCAGCACATCGGGCGGCGGCGTGACTGCTGTACCCCCATTATTCACCGCTTGTGCACGAACACCTAAAACGGTAGTAAAAAGGCTGATCACAATTGCTAATTTTTTCATAGTTTGGCTGCGTTAAGTTGCTGACCTTTGGCCGATTATAAAATTAGTACTTGTCGCCAGCTTTACCAATAAATTATCGTCTATTTTATTTTTTTAACAATCAATGAGATAGACATGTTATTAATGGGTTTCAAACATCGATTCTAATGGAAAATCTATTTCCCAACGAGGTGCTGGATCACATAGATCCCGAGAAACTTTCCTTCGATAAGTTCAGGGAAGAAGTGCTCAACGATTATCGCTTGGCTTGCGAGAGCCGGGAAGCCAGCCTTCTTGGTCGGAAAGAAGTGTTGACAGGGAAGGCCAAATTCGGCATCTTTGGCGACGGAAAAGAAGTTCCTCAGGTGGCAATGGCCAAATTCTTCAAGCCCGGAGATTTCTACGCAGGCTATTACCGCGATCAAACCTTCGCCTTCGCCACCGGCGCGGCATCCATCGAAGAATTCTTCTCTCAGCTATACGCGGACCCGGACCCCAGCCATGACCCCCATAGCGCCGGCCGCCAGATGAATTCGCATTTTGCAACCGCCTTCGTGGATACGGACGGTGCCCCGCTGGACTTAGTGCACCGTAAAAACCTCACCGCGGGCCTGGCGCCCACCGCCGCACAAATGCCCAAAGCGCTTGGTTTGGCCTACGCCTCCAAGGTATTCCGAGAAGTCGATGTTCTGCAGCAATTCACGGAGCTGTCCAACCAGGGCAATGAAGTTTGTTTCTGTACCATCGGCGACGCCTCCACCAGCGAAGGCCATTTTTGGGAGGCGGTAAACGCCGCAGGCGTACTGCAGGTACCCCTCGCCATTTTTGTATGGGACGACGGCTATGGCATCTCCGTTCCCCGCCAGTACCAAACCACCAAAGGCTCGATCTCGGAAGCCCTCAAAGGGTTCCAGAAAAAAGAGGGCACAAACGGTATCGATATCTATAAGGTCAAAGCCTGGGACTATGCGGGCATGTGCGAAGCCTTCGAAGCCGGCATCCGGTCCGTACGGCATACCCATACTCCCGTGTTATTCCATGTCGAAGAGGTCACCCAACCCCAGGGCCACTCTACTTCGGGTAGCCACGAACGCTATAAATCGCCCGAACGCCTCGAATGGGAACGGGAATGGGATGGCATCAAAAAAATGAAGGAGTGGATCATGGAAAATGCCCTCGCCAGCGAAGAAGAGCTGGGCGAGATCGAAACGGATGCCAAAGTGCATATTCGCAGTAGCCGCAACCTCGCCTGGGAAAAATACCAGGCACCGATAAAAGTACAGGTCTCCCATTCCGTCGAGCTGATCCGTGAGATCGCAAATGAATCGCCTGAGGAATCCGTTCAACTGCAGAAACTGGCCTCGGCCCTTGCGACCAACCGGGAGCCGGGGAGAAAAGAAGTGCTGCAAACCTTGCACCAGGCCATCGGGCTCGGCGGCAAAACCCACGCAGGGCAAAATGCAAAAACATATTATAAGGAACTAAAAGCCGAAAACGAAAAGCTCTACAACAGTCATCTCTACCACGAAGGCGACCGTAACATCCTGCAGGTTCCGGAAGTCAAAGCCGTCTACGCGCACAATGCCCCCATCCTCAATGGCTACGAAGTGCTCAACAGGTACTTCGACGAACTCTTCGCGAGCAATCCAAAGGTGCTTGCCTTTGGCGAAGACCTGGGAAAGATCGGCGACGTCAATCAGGGCTTTGCGGGCCTACAGGCCAGACACGGCGCCGACCGCATCTTCGATACCGGCATCCGCGAACTCACCATCATGGGCCAGGGCATCGGCATGGCCTTCCGCGGTCTCCGGCCCATCGCAGAGATCCAATATATAGACTACCTCCTCTATGGCCTCCAACCACTCAGCGATGACCTTGCGACCCTGCAATACCGTACCGCGGGTCGCCAAACGGCCCCGGTGATCGTCCGCACCCGCGGACACCGGCTCGAAGGCATCTGGCATAGCGGTTCACCCATGGGCATGATCCTCCATTCATTACGAGGCCTTCATATATGTGTGCCACGGAATATGGTGCAAGCGGCGGGGATGTACAATACACTCCTTGAAGGAGCCGATCCTGCCTTAATGATCGAGTGTCTCAACGGCTACCGGCTAAAGGAGAAGCTGCCTTCCAATCTCCTCGAATTCAAAGTCCCGCTCGGCGTGCCCGAAGTGATCAGGGAAGGGGAGGACATCACCGTCGTCTCCTATGGCGCCACCCTCCGCATCGCGAATGAGGCAGCGCAGGCCCTGGAAGCTGAAGGCATCAGTTGCGAGGTCATCGACGTGCAGACCCTGCTGCCGTTCGACGTCCATCACCAGATCCTCGACTCACTGAAAAAAACGAGCCGTATCCTCATCGTCGACGAAGACGTCCCCGGTGGTGCGGCAGCCTATATCTATAATAAGGTCATGGAAGAACAAGGGGGCTATAGGTGGCTGGATACCGCTCCGCGCACGATCACCGCGAAAGCGCACCGCCCGGCCTATTCCAGCGACGGAGATTATTTCAGTAAACCCAACGTAGAAGATATCGTGGATGCGATCCGCGGGATGGTCGCAGAGTAATAAAGAGAAAGGCCGCTGTTAAGCGGCCTTTCTCACATTATTTCAAATTGTAGAATACTTTTTGCACATCCTCATCCTGTTCCAGCTTGTCCACCAGCTTCAGCACCTCCTGCGCCTGGTCTTCCGGCAATTCCACCGTACTGGTCGGGATCCATTCCGTCTCGGACGAGATCGGCGTAATGTGCTTTTCCTCCAACGCCTTCTGCATCTTCCCGAAATCGCTGAAAGCGGCCCGCAATACCAACACCGGCTCGTCATGCTCACCCGTGCCTTCGCCCATCTCTTCCAGGCCAAAATCGATCAGCTCCAGCTCCAGGTCATCGGCATCGAGACCTTCCGGCTTTAGCTTGAAGACACCCATCTTCTTGAATTGAAAGCTTACACTTCCGCTATTGCCCAGCGTCCCGCCGCCTTTGTTGAAATGTGACTTGACATTGGCCACCGTCCGGACATGGTTGTCGGTGGCAGTCTCCACCAGGATGGCAACCCCATGCGGGCCATAGCCTTCATACAGGATCTCCTCGTAGTTCTCCATCTCCTTGCCCTGGGCACGCTTGATGGCGGCCTCGACCCGGTCCTTCGGCATGTTCACACTCTTGGCGTTCAGCTGGCAACGCCGCAGGGCCGGGTTGGTGGCAGGATCAGGGCCCCCGGCCTTGACGGCGATGGCAATTTCCTTACCGATACGGGAGAACTGCTTGGCCATCCGGTCCCACCGGGCAAACATCGTAGACTTTCTAACTTCAAATATGCGACCCATAGACGCTTAAACTTTTTTGGTGCGGGTGCAAAATTACGGGTTTAACTTGGCAGAAAAAACTAGGCTTTCAGCTTACTGTTATTTTTGCTATAACCAAAATAGATAATAAGCCCGATGATCATCCAGATAAACGCACTTAGAAGGGTGGTGCCCCAAAGACTGATGATCATAGCACTACAAACGATGATTCCCAGGATGGGCACGAGCGGCACCAGCGGTGTCCGGAACGGCCGGACCAGCCCCGGGTCCCTCTTTCTAAGGATGATGATGCCAACGCAGACCAGCACGAAGGCCAGCAGGGTCCCAATCGAGGTCAGGTCACCCGCTACGCTCTCCGGCAAAAAACCGGCAAACAATCCGACGAAAACGAACAGGATCATATTGCTCTTATAAGGCGTCCTGAACTTCGGATGAAGATTGGAGAAGACCTTGGGGAGAAGCCCATCCGTAGACATGGTATAGAATACCCGGCTCTGCCCCATCAGCATCACCAGGATCACCGAAGAGAATCCAAGCAGGATCGCCACCGTCACCAGGTTCGAAAGCCAGTGATAATGCGGCATATACGTCTCGATCGCATAAGACACGGAGGCTTCCTTGCCTGCCTTCACAAAATCCGTATAAGGCGCCACACCCGTGAGCACATAAGAGAAAAGAATATATAATATGGTGCAGATCGCCAGCGAACCAAGGATGCCGATCGGCATGTCCTTTTTGGGGTTCTTGGCCTCCTGTGCCGCCGTACTCACGGCATCAAAACCGATAAAGGCAAAGAAAACCACCGCCGCGCCGCGCAGCACCCCGCCCCAGCCATGGTTCAGAAACGGCAAATACGAATATTCCGTACCGTCCATCTGCATCGCGGGTGGAGCATTCGCAGGGATCATATAGGGGTGATGATTGACCCCCTTGATGAACTCCCAGCCAATAAAAATAAACACCAGGACAATGGACACCTTCAAAAAAACGATGATCCCGTTGACCACCGCCGATTCCTGCATCCCCTTGATCAGCAAAAGCGTCAAACAGGCGAGGATAAAAAGGGCGGGGAGATTGATGATCCCATGATGCATCGTCCCGGATGCATCCAAAAAGGATTGCAGCGGCGAATGACACCATTCATATGGTACCGTATAATGAAAAAAGGAAAAAAGCAGGTTGTTTAGATATTCACTCCACGAGATCGCAACGGTAGCGGCGCCAAGCGCATATTCCAGGATCAGCGCCCAGCCGATGATCCAGGCGACCAACTCGCCCATAGTAGCATAGGCGTAAGTGTAGGCACTTCCGGCTATGGGAATGATGGAGGCAAACTCGGCGTAACAAAGTCCCGCAAAGGCGCAGCCCACCGCGGCAATGATAAATGATAGGGTTACGGCAGGTCCGGCATGCTCCCCTGCGGCTGCTGCCGTACGGACAAAAAGCCCGGCTCCAATGATAGCGCCGATACCCAGGGCGATCAGGCTCCAAACACCAAGGGTGCGCTTCAAACCCTTATCGGATTCGCCAGCCTGGGCCATCAGCATTTCCAGGGATTTCTTTCGAAATAAACTCATAACAAGCTTGTTTTGATAATAATTAGATGGTAATAAGTTGTGTGTGCGACTAGGGTCGAAAATAAACAAATATTTAATACTCGTACTTCGAATCTTGGACACCCATCGGAATTTTGAGGGTAAAGTTTTGTCAAATCAATATTTTTCGATTGTTTGCATGGTCAAACGCGAGCCAAACCGGCTTTCAGACAAGCGGATATGCTTAAAATCAGCCTCACCGGATGGATCATGATCGCCATGGTGGCAGGGGTGTCGCTGGGTCTATGGGTGCATTATAATGGCAGCCCAACCCAGATCGACGCCTTCTCCGGCTATATGAGCGTGATCACCACCGACATTTTTCTGCGGTTGATAAAAATGGTCATCGCCCCCTTGATCTTCACCACCCTGGTGGTAGGCATCGCTAAACTGGGCGACGTCCGCTCCGTGGGCCGCATCGGCGGCAAAACCCTCCTTTGGTTCATGTGCGCCTCCCTCGCGTCGCTTTTCCTGGGGCTGATCATCATGAACAGCCTGAACCTGGGAAATGAGCTCAACCTTCCGCTGCCAGCGGGCAATGCGACCACCGGCATCGATACCTCCACGCTGAGCTTCAAAGGATTCTTCCTCCATATCGTCCCGCAAAGCATCTTCGAGGCGATGGCCCAAAACCAGATCCTGCAGATTGTGGTGTTCGCCATCTTCTTCGGCATCGCCACGGCCTCCATCGGCGAGCAGGGTAAGATCGTCATCAAAGCGCTCGACGCGATAGCGAACGTTATCCTCCGAGTCACCGGGTATGTGATGTACCTGGCTCCTGTAGCCGCTATGGCCGCCATCGCCGCCGTCGTCGCGACAAAAGGTCCTGAGTTGATGCTCACCTATGGAAAATTCATTTTCAGCTTCTATCTCACCGTTCTCGGCCTGTGGCTCATTCTGATCCTCGCTGCCGCTCCGATCATCGGCCGACGGGTCCTCGACCTGGTGCTCACCGTAAAGGATATGATCCTGCTGGCTTTCAGTACCGCCAGCTCGGAAGCCGCCTTTCCCCGGCTGGTGGTGGAACTGGAGAACTTCGGCTGTTCCCCGCGCATCGTAAGCTTCGTGCTGCCCCTGGGTTATTCTTTTAACCTCGACGGTAGCATGCTTTATATGACCTTTGCCTCGCTGTTCATCGCCCAAGCCTATGGCATTCCCCTGACACTCGGCCAGGAGATCTCCATGCTGCTGACGCTGATGCTGACCAGCAAAGGCGTCGCCGGCGTCCCGCGCGCTGCGCTGGTCGTAATCGCAGGCACCCTGTCCATGTACAATATTCCGCAGGAAGGGCTGCTACTTTTGCTGGGGATCGACCAGATACTGGACATGGCGCGGAGCGCCACCAACGTCCTGGGTAATAGTATAGCCGCCGCTGTCGTTAGTAAATGGGAAAAAGGATTGGAACAACCCGCCATCCATATTAAATGACCTAACTTATGTTTGAACTCTTAACGATCTCCTTTCACGACCTGCTCAACCCCGAATTCTATATCAATAACGGTGGGTTATGGGTTCTGCTCTTTATTGTATTCGCCGAAACCGGCCTCATGGTCGGATTCTTTCTCCCCGGAGATAGCCTGCTTTTCGTAGCAGGCATCTACAACCAAAGCCTCGTAGCCAGCCTTTTCGGCCATAGCACCGGCAGCGATTTCCTCGACCTCGTCGTCCTATGGCTGTTGATCTCCGTCTGCGGTATCCTCGGCAACGCGGCAGGTTATTGGTTCGGCCATAAAAGCGGTCCTTTTCTTTTCCATCGGAAAGACAACTTGCTCTTCAAGAAAAAACATCTCTTCCAGGCCAAAGAGTTCTATGATAAACACGGCGGTGAAGCGATTATCTTCGCCCGCTTTCTACCCATCGTGCGTACCTTTGCCCCCATCATCGCCGGTATCGTGGCCATGGACAAAAAGAAATTCTGGCTGTACAATTTCATCGGCAGTATTGCCTGGGTCTTCGCCATGCTCTTCGCCGGTCACTATCTGCAGAAGATCATTCTGATGAAATTCAACTTCGACCTCAAAAAACATCTCGAGATCATCGTCATCGGTATCGTCGTCATCACCACCGCGCCGGTCCTCTACAAACTCTTTTTCGGGAAAAAAGATACCAGCGGCATCGAAGACCCCTATAAAAAAGCATAAGCCCAATATGGAGAAAAAATCCCCGTCTCTTTTTAACCTGGCCGTGATCGTCGGTGCGCTAGGCTATTTCGTCGACGTATACGATCTCCTGCTGTTCAGCATCATCCGCATCCCGAGTCTCAAATCCCTCGGCCTCAGCCAGGAGGCCGTCGATAGGACCAATATCCTCAATATCCAGATGATCGGCTTGCTCCTGGGTGGCATCATCTGGGGCATCCTGGGCGATAAAAAGGGCCGGCTGAAAGTCCTCTTCGCCTCCATCATCCTCTATTCCCTCGGCAGCATCGCCAATGGTTTCGTGCACAACGTCACACAATATACTATCGTCCGCTTCCTTACCGGTCTCGGCCTCGCCGGGGAACTAGGTGCCGGCATCACCCTCGTCAGCGAGATCATGCCCAAAGAAAAACGCGGCCTGGCCACCTCCCTCGTCGCCGGCATCGGTCTGAGCGGCGCGGTATTCGCCTATTTTATAAAGGTCCGGTTTGGCTCCAGCCCCGAAGGGTGGCGCACCTGTTATTTTATCGGCGGCGCACTCGGCTTCCTGCTCCTATTCCTGCGCATAGGCATCCTCGAATCCGGCATGTATAAGAGCATCGAAGACAAAGCCGTTCGCAAAGGCGCGTTTATCACGCTGTTCACAAACGGCAAACGATTTAAGAAATATAGCACGGCCATCCTCATCGCGTTGCCCAATTGGTTTGTGATCGGCATCCTCATCACCTTCTCCAACAAATTCGCCAGCATCATGAAGGTCCGGGATCCCATCGACCCAGGCAAAGGGATCATGGTTGCCTATGTCGCCATCTCGGTGGGCGATGTCCTCATCGGCTTCATAAGCCAATGGTTAAAAAGCCGAAAAGCCTCTTTGTGGATCTTTAATATCATCACGGTCATCGGGGTCGTCTGGTTCTTCAACCTCCAGGATGCCGCGGGCAGCACCGTCTATTGGGTCTGCGCGATCCTTGGCTTCGGCACCGGTTTCTGGGCCATGTTCGTGACCATGGCCGCCGAACAGTTTGGCACCAATATCCGCGCTACCGTCGCTACTACCGTACCTAACATGGCGCGCGGCTCGCTGGCATTGGTGGCGCTGCTGTTCAATTCCCTGATCCCGTCGCAAGGCTATTTCAAAGCCGGCTGGGTCACCGGCATCATCGTATTTGCGATCGCCTTCCTCGCCCTTGCACTGACCGAAGAAACCTACGGCAAAGAATTGAACTATATCGAGGCATAATAAACAAATGAAATTTCTCATCATACGCTTTAGCTCCATAGGCGACATCGTCCTGACGACGCCCGTGATCCGCTGTCTCAAAAAACAGCTCGTCACTGCCAAGGTGCACTATCTCACAAAAGCCTCCTTCCAGCCCATCCTGAAAGCCAATCCCTATGTCGATCGCATCCATACACTAAAAGACAACCTCGACGAGCTTATCGGGGAGCTGAAAAAAGAAGACTTCGACTATGTCATCGACCTGCACCATAACCTTCGGACCTGGAAGGTCAAACGCGGTCTGAAAAAGCAAGCCTTCAGCTTCGACAAGCTCAATATCGAAAAATGGCTCCTCACCAATTTCAAGATCAATAAGCTCCCGGACCGGCATATCGTCGACCGCTACCTCGATACGCTAAAAGCATTCAACATCGCCAACGACGGTGCAGGTCTCGATTATTTTATTCCCGCTGACGAAGAGCTTCAGCCAACGGATATTCCTACCTCTCATCAAGCGGGCTATATCGGCCTCGTGATCGGCGCTGCACATGCCACCAAACGACTTCCGCTACACAAGCTCGAGACCATTTGCAAAGAAGCCCGCCATCCGCTGATCCTGCTCGGAGGGCCGGAAGATGCCGAAACAGCCAAAAAGCTCGCGGCCATCGATCCGATAAAGATCTACAATGCCTGCGGTCAGTTCAAGCTCAATGAATCCGCGGCCCTGGTTCGCCAGGCGAAGATGATCGTCACCCATGACACCGGCCTCATGCACATCGCCGCGGCGTTCAAGCGGCCCATTATCTCCATCTGGGGCAACACCGTGCCAGAATTTGGCATGTATCCCTATTATGGAGAAAATTACCTGTTCAATTACAGCCTGGGCTCCCAGCGGCTTTTCGGGGACTTGCCCTACCAGGTCATGGAGATCAAAGGCCTGTCCTGCCGGCCCTGCTCCAAGATCGGCTATGATAAATGCCCCAAAGGCCACTTCAAATGCATGGAACAACAACCTGTCGACAAGATCATTATATAAAAAAAACGCCCCATGCGGGGCGTTTTTTGAGATTTTGAACCTTACAACGTCTTCAACACATCGTTCATATTCCGGACGGCATCGGCGCTCTTGTTGAACAACAGCTGCTCTTCGGCATTCAAACCGAAATCGAGGATCTTCTCCCAGCCATTGCGGCCGATGACAACCGGCACACCCAGACAGATATCCTTCTGGCCGTATTCCCCATTCAGCGACACGCAACAGGTGAACAATTTCTTCTCGTCCCGCACAATGCTCTCTACCAGCGCGGCACCGGCTGCTCCCGGAGCATACCAGGCACTGGTGCCTATGAGCTTGGTAAGCGTAGCACCGCCAACCATCGTGTCCGCAACGATCTGCTTCTGTTTTTCTTCGCTCAGGAACTTCGTTACCGGAACACTGTTCCAGGTCGCCAGCCGGATCAGCGGGATCATGGTCGTATCGCCATGACCACCTACGACAACGGCATTCAGATCGCCGGCACTGCAACCCAGATGCTGGCTCAGCTGATATTTGAACCGGGCACTATCCAGCGTCCCCCCCATCCCGATGATCCGGTTCTTGGGTAGACCGGTTGCGGTCAGCGCCAGATAGGTCATCGTATCCATGGGATTGCTGATGATGATCAATATCGCATTGGGGGAATGTTTCAGGATGTTCTCGGCCACGCCACGTACAATCCCGGCATTGGTGCCGATAAGCTCTTCACGTGTCATACCGGGCTTGCGGGGAAGCCCCGAGGTAATAACAACTACATCACTACCCGCTGTCTTGAAATAATCATTGGTGCTGCCGGTGATCCGGGTGTCGAATCCTAACAGGGCCGCCGTCTGCATCATGTCCTGGGCCTTACCTTCGGCTAGACCTTCCTTGATGTCTAAAAGAACTAACTCTTCGGCCAATGCTGCACGGGCAATATTGTCGGCACAGGTGGCGCCTACCGCGCCGGCGCCTACAACCGTAACTTTCATCTGTTAAATATTTGAGTGATAAAATTAATGACTAGCTAGTGCCTTTTCGTTGAGGGCATTCAAGATCAATTCTGTCTTTTGGGTTCCTTCGAAGGTGGTGATGAGGTTACCCTTTTTATCATAAAGGGCGAGATAAGGCAGGCTGTGTATTTTGTAGAAAGGAGGCAGAACGAATTTTTCATCCCGGCCGATCTTCACATTCGAATGCTCATACATCTTGTAATGTGTATTGAACTCCTTCATCTCTTCGAAAGGCTGATAGGTGGCCATCACGATATTGATGTCCTTGAAGTTGTCCCAATCGGCCAAAAAAGCTTCCGTCTGGTGCTTACAATGCTCACAATCCGGACTAAAATACATGACAATGGTCTTGCGATTTTTCTTCAGATCTGCCGGGGTCAAATAAGTGCTGCTGTCCAATGCCAGGAGCTTGAAAGGTGGGATCGTCGGAAATCGCATGAACGGCGCCTGCGCATTGGCCGGATCAGTGGCGGGCTGATTGGGAAGCTTGGACTGGGCGGAAACGGTATAACAAAAAGCAAAGGCAATCAAGGCCAGAAATGCGTGCTTCATCTTAAAAGTTTCAGACAAAAATGGGATTACGACGTAAATCGGGTGTAAAAGTAACGGATTGCGGCACACCGTCCGTTAAGGTTTAACGAAAAAGAGAACGTTTTATTTGTTTATTACGAAATTTTCGTAGCTTTACGAAAACTTCGTAATCATGGAAAAACTCAGTCGCCAGGAAGAAGAAGCCATGCAGGCGGTATGGAAAACGGGGGAGGGGAGCGTAAAACTCTTCCTGGAAAATATGCCCGCGCCGGGCACTCCTTATACCACGCTGGCCTCTACGATCAAAAACCTGGAAAAGAAAGGTTACCTGTCCAGCCGGCTCATCGGCAACGCCTATTTGTATAAACCCCGGATCTCCGAGGACGAATACAAAAAGAGATTCATGAGCGGCTTCGTCAAAGACTATTTCGACGATTCCTACAAAGCCCTCGTCAACTTCTTCATCGATGAAAAAAAGCTCAGCGCGGGAGAGCTTAAGGAGCTCATCGACCTTATCGAAGGAAAAAAGGAATAAACTATGCCTGCAATCCTCTTATACCTCGTCAAATTCTCTTGCTCGCTCGGTATCCTCTGGCTATTTTACAGGCTGGTCCTGCGTAGCCTGACCTTTTATAACTGGAACCGATGGTACCTGATGGGCTATTCGCTTCTCTGCTTTTTGATACCTTTTATCAATATCGGCCCCATCCGCGGCGAGGACCCGGCCCTCCAGCCGGTGATCATTCAATATATCCCCGTGATCGGTGAGCCGGCCCATCCCGCACTCCCTACAGCTGTTGGTCCCGCCGCAATGAACCCTTGGAATTATCTTTTGCTTGTTCTTGCCTTGGGCTCCTCTTTCCTGCTGATCCGCTTCGCCGTTCGTTGGTGCTCTCTCTACGCTATCCGCCGCAAGGCCCTGCTCATCGGGGACGGTCCCATCCGTATTTTCCATGTCGGACATCCTATCGCGCCATTCTCTTTCGGCAACGCCATTTATATCAACCCGGACCAACATAGCCAAAACCAATGGGAGGAGATCATCCTCCACGAATATGTGCACATCCGCCAACGGCATACCCTCGACATCCTTTTCGGCGAGCTGCTGGTCATCGTCAACTGGTACAATCCCTTTGCCTGGCTCATCCGCCATTCGATCCGGCAGAATCTGGAATTCATTGCCGACCGTGCCGTGCTGGAAACCGGCCGCGACAAAAAAGACTACCAGTATCACCTGCTTAAGGTAGTCGGTGAGAACCGCTACCGGATTGCCAATAATTTCAATTTCTCATCCCTGAAAAAACGTATAATCATGATGAACAAAATGAAAAGCACCCGTCTCCATCTTCTGCGTTTTCTCTTTATCCTGCCGTTGCTGGCCACTCTCCTCGTAGCTTTCCGGGACCGTCTCCCCGCCTTTCATTCACGAAAAGACCTGTTCGTTAATGCCGCAGGTATCGTAATCAACACGCCCAGCCGAAAACCCGTTGCCAATGTGACCGTTAAGGAACTGAACACAGGAATACGAACTACCACGGATAGCCGCGGGTATTATAAGCTCAGGATCCCCATTAACAGCGATTCGGTCCGGGTGAGTATCCAGTATTCAAAAACAGGGTATGACGGTACTATTACCGATAGGAACTGGACTTCTGTTAAGGAAAGCAAGGGCATGTGCGATATTGGGTTTGTGCACCTGCAATCCGATACCGGTAACGGGATCTATTCACTCCGGCCCATGGAAGAGCCGCCGGTCGACCCCTCCTATGCCGATGCGGTACGCAGGCTGAAAACTGTGCAGGTGGTAGATATTGTAGCACAAGTACGGGAATCAATGCAAAAGGCCCACCCCGAGATCAGTCTTTGGTATATTGGCCCGCACGCACAGCAGTGGATCCTCGTCCATACGGATGGCACGGTGGAGCGCTATGGCTATCCCGGGACTCCTCCGGTCACGGACATTGGCGGTAAATATGGACCTGAGTTTTTTATAATGGCCGCTCACCTCCCTCCCGTAAGCAGCAATTATCTTTCCCGCTGGGCCGCCATCTCCGCGCAGGCCGAAAAAGAGTTCCATACCGCCACGCCCGGCATCCGGTCCATAGTCTTCCCTGGCGATAGTCGCGTTATCGTCGTGCCAATCTCCGGCAACCCCCGGGTATTTGATATGAATAGCGCCAATCCAAAAGAACGACCGGCCTTCGAACGGCTTTACGGAAAACTTCCTGACTGTGTCCCCGCACCATCCAGGAACGCTCCTCCGCCCACCATTGTTCCTGCGCCTGTCGATACCGTCCCGCATAGTCGGGATACCTTGAAGCAAACACCGATTGTTATGGCTGCAGCTCCCCTGAAAGATATCCCGATCGATAAAGACAAAGCCCTCTGGGTCGTCGATGGCGTGACCAAACCCGCCGGTTGGGATTGGCGGGATTCGCTCATGGGCGTAAGTATCGCGAGCGAGGACCTCTTAACAGGCGAGCAGGCGATCCGCATCTTTGGCAAGGCCGGGACTAACGGCGTCCTCGCGATCCTTACCGCATCCGGTCAAAACCCATTGTTTCAGTTCTCCCGGTTGTCCCGCGATCTGCATCCCTTATATATAATCGATGGTCGGATAGCAAGCCCTGATGTTCTGGCGACACTCGATCCCAATGCCATTCTCTCCATCAATGTTCTCAAACCCGAAGCTGCAAAAGCCATTTATGGCGAAAAAGGCCGTGACGGCGTCATATTGATCACCCTAAAGAACATTCCAAAATAAGGTCTTTTCCGACTTTTGGACAGAAGTTTGCCACAAAATGATTTTGATGTATTTTTGCCGCCTAACTTGTTTAGTAAGCTAAAACTTTTACCGCTTTTATGGCAAATACCGCAGACATCAGTCGTGGCATGATTATCAAATTGGACGGTAGCCTCTATACCGTCGTGGAGTTCGGGGAGAACAAAACGGCTCGGGCTGCAGCAAAGGTCTGGGCTAAGCTCAAAGGGGTCGACAACAGCCGTTCCATCGAAAAGACCTGGAACAGCGGCGACACCATCTATCCCGTACGTGTAGAAAGAAAAGCGTATCAATACCTCTACAAGGACGACACCGGCTATAATTTCATGGACAATGAAACCTTTGAACAAATAGCCCTGCAGGAACAGCTCATCGACGCCCCTCAGTTCCTTAAGGAAGCCCAGGAGGTATCGGTCCTCATCAACACCGAGACCGAGCAACCCATGAGCGTGGAATTGCCAGACAAGATCACCGTGCTGGTCACCTACTCCGAACCGGGAGTCAAAGGCGACACAGCTACCCGTACCCTCAAACCCGCCACAGTGGAAACCGGCGCTACTGTCAACGTTCCCCTTTTCGTCAACGAAGGGGAGTTGATCCGGATCAACACGAAGACGGGAGAGTACGTAGAACGCGTGAAATAATTGTGGTTAAATTATAAGAACCTCCGGCCAATTACCGGAGGTTCAATTTAGCAGGAACCGCAGGTCAAAAACCGGAGGTTCAATCATTTATTTTCGCCTGATTTTGGGTATATTTACCTTTAATCCCTATTTTAGCCGCCCAAATAAAACTGTAAATTCATCCACCATGGATTTTAAACAGATTCAGGAGTTGATCAAAATGATCAACAAGTCAAACATCGGCGAAGTCAGCATCGAAGAGAAAGGATTTAAATTGACCATCAAACAAAAAGAAGAACCCGCTATTCATCAGGTGATCGCCGGCCCCGTACAGGCCGCACCGATAGCCGCGATGGCCGCTGCCCCCATAGCCGCTCCCCAGCCGCAACCCGCTATCGCTACCGACAAACCCGCTAAAGCAGCGGAAGCTCCATCCGGTAACACCGTCACTATAAAGAGTCCCATGATCGGTACCTTCTACCGCAGCTCTGCTCCGGATAAACCTTCCTTTGTAAATGTAGGTGACGAGATCAATCCCGGCAAAGTGGTTTGCATCATCGAAGCCATGAAACTCTTTAACGAGATCGAAAGCGAAGTATCGGGCAAGATCGTCAAGGTGCTGGTGGAAGATGCCTCCCCGGTGGAATACGACCAGCCGCTCTTCCTCGTAGAACCATAACCAGAGAACCCACAGCATGTTTAAAAAGATACTCATTGCCAACCGTGGAGAGATCGCCCTGCGGGTCATCCGTACCTGTCGCGAGATGGGTATCAAGACCGTTGCCGTCTACTCCACGGCCGATAAAGAAAGCTTGCACGTTAAATTTGCAGACGAGGCCGTCTGCATCGGAAAACCGGCAAGCTTCGACTCTTACCTCAACATTCCACACATCATGGCCGCTGCCGAGATCACCAACGCAGACGCCATTCACCCAGGGTACGGCTTCCTCGCCGAGAACGCCCGTTTCGCCGAGATCTGCGGCGAACACGAGATCAAATTCATCGGACCTACCCCCGCGATGATCAACGCCATGGGCGATAAGATCACCGCCAAAGAGACCATGATCAAAGCAGGCGTACCTGTAGTGCCGGGCGGCGAAGGCCTCCTCGAAAGCCTCGACGAAGCAAAGAGCATGGCGGGAGAGGTCGGCTATCCCATCATCCTCAAAGCTACCGCCGGCGGCGGCGGCAAGGGTATGCGCGTCGTTTGGGAAGAAGCGGAGATGGAACGGGCCTACAACACCGCGAAAGCCGAAGCCGGCGCCTCCTTCAAGAACGACGGCATCTACATGGAGAAATTCGTCGAAGAACCCCGGCACATCGAGATCCAGGTCGCCGGTGACCAATATGGCAAGGTCTGCCACCTCAGCGAACGGGATTGCTCGATCCAACGCCGCCACCAAAAACTGGTGGAAGAGTCGCCCTCGCCCTTTATGACCGAAGAACTACGCCGCCGCATGGGCGAAGCCGCGATCAAAGCCGCTTCCGCCATCAACTACGAAAGCGTAGGCACCATAGAATTCCTGGTGGACAAACACCGTAACTTCTACTTCATGGAAATGAACACCCGTATCCAGGTGGAACATTGCGTGACGGAAGAAGTGGTGAACTTCGATCTCATCAAGGAACAGATCAAGATAGCAGCCGGCGACAGCATCAGCGGGCTCAATTACGAACCACAGATGCACGCCATCGAATGCCGCATCAACGCCGAAGACCCCTATAACGACTTCCGCCCATCGCCGGGACGTATTTCTGTGCTCCACCAGCCCGGAGGTCACGGCATCCGCGTCGACTCGCACGCTTACGCGGGATATACCATTCCCCCGTACTATGACTCCATGATCGCCAAGATCATCGCCGTAGCCCGGACCCGCGAAGAAGCCATCAATACCATGCACCGCGCACTGAGCGAATACGTGATCGAAGGCATCAAAACGACCATCCCCTTCCATCTTCAACTGATGAAAGACGAACGTTTCCGCAGCGGCGATTTCAATACGAAATTCCTCGAAGGCTTCAAGATGGCCTAACCGGCCGGAGGCCGGTTTCAGACATTAGATGGTCGCAGCCAGCGACTGCGAGTCTGCTCCATAATACTTCGCGATCTTACTGATCACAGCCTCCACCAGCGCGTCCGGACACGAAGCGCCGCTGCTGACCAGTATCCGCACGGGCCCGTCCGTCCTGGGCAACCAGCCGGTCGTATGCAATTCCTGCCTGGTGTGAAAATTATAATGAAGTATCTCGCCCGGCGAGAGTATCTTTTCATCGGAAGAGATAAAATAGGTCGGCAGCTTCTCTTCGCACAGCTCCACCAGGTGCGATGTATTGGAAGAATTATACCCCCCTACCACGATCGCCACATCTGCAGGTGCCTCCAGCAGCCCAAAGATCGCATTCTGATTGTCCAGGGTTGCATAGCACAACGTATCCCGCGTGTCGGCAAAATGCGCGTCGATCTCCGCCGCACCATAGCGTGCGATCATTCCCTGTCTTAAGAAATCGGCAATGGCCTGGGTATCGCTCGCCAGCATCGTCGTCTGGTTGACGACCCCGATCCGCTGCAGGTCACGGCCGGCATCGAATCCGTCAGAATATTGTCCCTTAAACTCGGTGTAAAAGCTCTCCACGGGCACTTCGCCCCGGATATAGGCAGCGAGTTTCACTGTCTCTGCCATATCTTTCACCACCACCGTGGGAGTCTCCGCCGCCGCATGCGAGAAGGTGGCCCGCGTCTCCTCATGCCCCGGCTTGCCATGAACGACGATCGTGTACTGCTTCCCCGCGATCTGTGAACTTCGATTCCAGACCTTCTCTACAAACGGACAGGTGGTGTTATACCTCTCCGTGTGTATCCCGATCTCCCGCAAACGCTTTTCGATCTCCAGCGTGGTGCCAAAGGCGGGAATGATCACCACATCTTCAGCACGCAATTCGTCGAAAGACACCAGCTGCCGCCCCTGCGTATCCTGCAGGAACCGCACTCCCCGCGCCTGCAGATCGGCATTGACCTGCGGGTTGTGGATCATTTCGCTCAACAGGAAGATCCGCCGCCCGGGGTTCTCTTCGATCGTCCGGAAAGAGATCTCGATCGCATTCTCTACCCCATAACAAAACCCAAAATGCCGGGCCAGGAAGATCTGTACGCGACCCAGGTCCAGCAGGGTAGGGCTGAAATCCTTTTTCATCTTGTCCTGTTGCTTACGCTTCGCCTTGATGGCCGAGATCAGGGGACTCCGGTAGATAATGGGAATATCGAAGTTCTTCATGGTGCAAAATTACTATCTTTCCGGCCCAAGCAGAGGAAATATGAGTGAATTTAAACCGGTCGATTGGATCTATTCATCCAATATCTATGAAGTCAATCTCCGCCAATATACCATCGAGGGCACGTTCAAGGCCTTCGCCCGCGAAATGCCCCGGCTAAGGGACATGGGCATCGAAATACTATGGTTTATGCCCATCACGCCCATCAGCGTCGAAAAAAGACTGGGCAGCCTCGGCAGCTATTATGCCTGCAGCGACTATACCGCCACTAATCCCGAATACGGAACACTCGGCGATTTTAAAGCCCTCGTGAAAGAAGCACATTTGCTCGGCCTGCGCGTCATCATCGATATCGTCGCCAATCACACCGGTTGGGACCATCGCTGGACGCGTGAACATCCCGATTTCTACCGCCGCAACGCCGAAGGCCAGTTCTTCGATCCCCACGGCTGGGCCGATGTCATCGATCTGAATTACGACAACCCACAGCTACGACTGGCGATGATCGATGTGATGCGCTTTTGGATCGAGCAGGCAGATGTCGACGGCTTCCGCTGCGATATGGCCATGCTGGTCCCGCTGGATTTCTGGCGCCAGGCCCGGGAAGCCCTCGACAAGCTCAAACCGCTTTTCTGGCTGGGCGAATGCGAAGAGATCGCCTATCACGAGGTTTTCGACGCCACCTATACCTGGAAATTCCTGCATAAGATGGAAGCTGTCTGGCGTACCGAATCGAACCTCCACGGCCTCGATGAAGTGCTCGATTACTACGATACGATGTTCCCGCCTAATGGGCTCAGGGTCTATTTCACCACCAACCATGACGAGAACTCACACAGCGGCAGCGAATACGAACGCATGGGCGCCATGGCCCGGGGTTTTGCCGTTCTTTGTTGCACCTGGAACGGCCTGCCGCTGATCTACAGCGGCCAGGAAATGCCGAATTACAAACGACTCAAGTTCTTTGATAAAGATGCGATCGAATGGACAGGCCACTACGATCTGCACGGCTTCTACCGCACCCTGCTCAACCTGCGGAAAACCAATCCCGCGCTTCGTTCGGCCGACCCTGCTGCAACCATCCACCGGCTGAATACCAAAGTGGACGATCGTTGCTTTGCCTTTGCCCGCCGCGCCGGTGACGACCAGGTCGTCGTCATCCTGAACCTCTCCGTGCAACCGCTCGCCCTTCCCGTCTCCGAACTGCTGCTGCAGGGGATATACCGCGAAGCTTTTAGCCACGATTGGTTCGATCTATCCCAATTCTCTACACTCACCCTACCGCCCTGGGGCTACCTGGTGCTGGAAAAAATAAAGCCCGGGCAATAGCTGCCCGGGCCGGATCAAATAGTTTTTGTTTTTTATTCCCCCGAGTTCAGCTTAAGCGAGTACGTATACACCCCCTCATACCCGGGGAACACCCCTTCCAGCTTCACCGTCCCATTACCCGCTTTATTCAACACCGCCTGGAAATCGTCGATCGTCTTGACATCCGTCCCATTGGCCTTCAAAATGATAAAACCTTCCTGCACCCTCGACTTATCCATCAAACCGTTCTCGGTAATGGCCTTGACGACCACACCACCCTTGAGATCCAGGTTGGCCGCGTCTTTCTTGTTCAGGGTCTCGAGCTGCGCCCCCAGCCGGTCCAGGACCGTGGTCTTGATGATCGCCGTCGAGGTGCTGCCCGAATTATTGCTCAGCGTTATAGGTACCGTATTTTCCTTGCCGTCGCGTTTATAGGTGACCTTTATCTTGTCGCCGGGGCTATAGGTGGCGATCTTGCCTACCATCTCCGCACCGGTCGATACATCTTCGCCATTGATCCTGGTGATGACATCGCCCACTTTCAAGCCGGCATGCGCGGCGGGGCCGTCAGGAGTGACTACCCAAACATATACGCCGTCGCCGTCCTTGATGCCATTCTCCCTCTTCTGATCCTCACTGAGATCATCCCGCGGATATTGGATACCCAGGTAAGCGCGTTGCGAGGTACCGAACTTGATGAGATCGTTGACGACCTTCTTGACGATATTCACCGGTATGGTAAAAGAATAGCCGGCATAGCTGCCGGTGGGAGAAGCGATGGCGGAGTTGATTCCCACCAGTTGCCCCTCGGTATTGATAAGCGGACCACCGCTATTACCCGGGTTGACGGCGGCATCCGTTTGGATAAAAGATTCTACGGGGCTCTGACTCTGCCGTCTGTTGATATCTAGCGTTCTTCCTTTGGCACTCACAATACCGGCCGTAACCGTTGTCTCCAGCGTCAGGGGATAGCCTACCGCCAGCACCCATTGTCCGACCTTTACCTCGTCGGAATTGCCGTACAGCAAAAAAGGCAAATTCTGAGCGTCGATCT
Organism: Chitinophagaceae bacterium; assembly: GCA_025934485.1. Taxonomy (GTDB): domain Bacteria; phylum Bacteroidota; class Bacteroidia; order Chitinophagales; family Chitinophagaceae; genus Puia. The sequence continues at coordinate 10,559 of JAICXX010000011.1, read as the reverse complement.
TGACTACCGCCAGATCGCTGCTGGGGTCGGCGCCGACCACCTTGGCCTTGAAAGATTTTCTGTTGCTCAGCGTCACATCCACTTCATCCGCGCCGTCTACCACGTGATTATTCGTTACGATATAACCGTCATTGCTGATGATGACACCCGAACCGGAAGCCATTTCAGGCATGGAACGCATCCCATTGCCATTCCCGAAGAAATCATCGGGGTCGATCCCAAACAAATCGGAGAAAGGATTATGGCGGGGAAGATTGTTGCTGACCGTCCGGACGGTCTTTGTCTTGATATGCACGGTAGCCGGAATAGCCGCGCTGGCCGCATCCACAAAATCACCTGGCGGCAAATCAGTGGGAGCCGCGGCATCTTTGTATTTGCTTTCGAAGAACCTGGCATAATTGGCCGGAACCTTTCCGGAATCCTGTGAAGAATAATAATACGTCTTGCCGTTCGTAAAATGATTATAGCCCCACATGGTAGCTAAAGCAGTCGAAGCGCTGATGAGTATGACCGCTACTACTTGTTTTGCTCTCATTTGATAATTTTTTTGAATCTCACACCTAAAATAACGTCACGGTTCCTTCAATTTCTATACCGCTACCCCAGTTTAACAAATAATTTACTAAGGCTTTCGTAGATCGCCGGTTTACACCCCAATTTACGACAAATTGGCCAAAAATGCCATCGTATCGACTCCATCCGCATAGTCGTCCAGCGCCGGTCGTTGTGCGCGACCAAATGGGATCTGTTCCCTTCCCACGATACATTGGATGTCTGCCTGCTCTCCGGACAGCAGCGAAGGAACTTCACCCGGCCGGTAGTACGCATAGTGCAAAACGCTTATAGGACTAAAAGGGGACCCGTCCTCCGTGAGGATGATCGACCCATTAGTCATATAATATTTTTTATTCAGGATCAGCAGGGTCAGCTGATAATCGTAATTGTGTTTGTACTTGGCAAGATCGCTGAGGTAATTGTATTTCCGGAAGGCCTCCAGCAACCGCAGGAAATCATGATTTTCCGGCACCAGCAGTTGGGTCACATTACGGCACCCCAAACCGAAATACAGATAGACATCATCGGCCAGGGCCTCCAGCTCTTCCCAACTCTCCTCGCCGGTAAGCGTCGCCACCGAGGTCCGGTTCCGCCGGATAATATGCGGATATTTCCCGAAATAATAGTCGAAATAACGCGCCGAGTTGTTGCTGCCCGTAGCAATATAGGCATCGCAACCGTTGAGCCGTTCGGCAAGTCCGATCCACTCCGCGACCTCCGGATCAAGCGCCGTTAGGCAATCAATAAGATACCGGATCAGGGTCTCATCCCGGCTGCTGGGCTTGATCAATTGTCTATGCCCACTGACAAATACACACAGCATATCATGAAAACCCACCAGGGGAATATTGCCCGCCATCACTACCCCCACGGTCCGGGGCGCCGTCTGCTCCCCGGGAACGGCATAACGCCCGGCCCAGGCGGTCAACGCCTCCTTTTGCAAAAAAACATTAGCGATATGCCGCACAGCCGTTTCTATGAATTCCGGGGTGAACCATCCGTTCTGGGCATGTGCCTTTCGTTTGGCGGCTTCCCATTCCGGTTCTGCCGATAATAAGTATTTCCCGAGACTTGTCAATAAATCGATACGTTGCTCCAACTTCATAAAATCCCACTTATATTTGCCTTGGTCTTAAGACCGCAAAGGTACATAAAGCCACCATAGTTGGCTTTAGGCCGAAGGCCAGACATAAAATATAATCGTTTTACCCAATTTCTTTACCATGGCTATCAAAATAACCGAAGAATGCATTAATTGCGGCGCCTGCGAGCCCGAATGCCCCAATAACGCGATTTACGAAGGCGGAGTAGAATGGGCGATCACCGATGGAACCACCGTCAAGGGAGCCTTTACCTTATTGGATGGCACAGTGGTAGAAGCCACCAAACGCAATGCCCCTATAAGCGTCGATACGTACTACATCGTTCCCAATAAATGCACCGAATGCCAGGGTTTCCACGAAGAGCCCCAGTGCGCCGCCGTTTGTCCCGTCGATTGCTGCGTGCCCGACGAAATGTACCGCGAGACCGTAGAAGAGCTCCTGGCTAAAAAAGAGAAACTGCACATCTAAGCGTGCGGAGCCTGTGGATAATTTGCACCCTAATTATTGGGAAATTACACGGAAAGTCCTATCTTCAAGGTAACAAATCGTTTTCGTAATGTAGCTCCGGCTACAGGATAATAGGCGGGTGATATTTCCCGTCATAAAAGGGTGAAGGGGATATTTCCTTCACCTTTCTTGTTTAATGTCTGGGCCTTCGGCCAGCGAACCCGTGGTTCGCTTTTGTTTGCGTCGCGAACAGCCAGTACATTTGCACAAAATTATTTTCCATCCATGAAGCCCACCATCGCCTTTGTCACCGGCGGTTATTCCGGTGAATCCGTGATCTCCTACAAAAGCGCTATCACCATTCAGAATAATTTGGACTACGACCGCTTCTCGGTCTACCGGATCGACATCACGCCGGAAGGCTGGTTCCATCCGCTCCCCGACGGCACAAAGATCCCTGTCGATAAGAATGACTTCTCCTTGCTCATCGAAGGGAAACGCATCACCTTCGATGCCGTGCTCGTCGGCATCCATGGAACCCCCGGCGAAGACGGTAAGCTTCAGGGCTATTTCGACATGCTCGGATTACCCTACACCAGCTGCGATGCCGCCGTCTCGGCACTGACCTTTAACAAGCGGATGACCGTAGCCGTTGCCGCCTTCAGCGGCATCAGTGTAGCCCGCTCCGTACTGCTGATCAAAGGCCGGATGGAAAGCCCCGACGAAGTAGCCGGAAAACTCAAATTCCCCGTCTTCGTCAAAGCTAACAATGGCGGCTCGAGCATCGGGATGTCAAAGGTCAACTCGCCTTCCGAAGAATTGGGCCCCGCCATAGAAAAAGCTTTCAAAGAGGACGACCAGGTCCTTATCGAAGAATTTATCGAAGGACGCGAATTTACCATCGGTGTCTTCCGCGCTAAAGGCGAGATCATCACCCTCCCCTTCACCGAGGTCCGTAGCAAAAAAGAATTCTTCGACTTCGAAGCAAAATATACCGCCGGCCTGAACGAAGAAACTACCCCCGCAGTCGTCGACGAGGACATCGCCGCCAAGGTCCGGGTTACCGCCAAAAAGATCTACCAGGTCTTCAACTGCAACGGCGTCATCCGCATCGATTTTATCTACAATGAAGAGAAAAAAGAGCTGTTCATGCTCGAGATCAACACCGTTCCCGGCCAAAGCGAGGCCAGCATTGTCCCCCAGCAACTTCATGTGGCCGGATGGACTTTGAAGCAATTCTATTCCTCCCTGCTCGACGAGGCCCTGGCCCGCCGGTAGTCCGGATATCCAAAATTTATTATCTTCGGTAGCCTATGTTTAAATTTCTTACTACCAAACCGCTCTGGGTCAACATTTTAGCAGGTGTCGTTTTATTGCTCCTGTTGCTCTTGCTCTTCCTGGGCTCCCTGGCCCTGCTCACACAGCATGGGAAAACGATGAAGATCCCTTCGGTCACCGGTCTTTCCTTTGCCGATGCTAAAAAGACCCTGGAATCCCAGGGCTTCGCGGTAGCGGTCCAGGACTCTATGTACTATGACACCATGCGCCCGCTGCAGGTCATCAAGCAATTCCCCGAGCCGGATAACCTCGTAAAGGTGAATAGGACTATCTATCTGACAATCAATCGTTCACAAGCCCCGCTTGTGCCGATGCCCAACCTCGTGAGCATGACGCTCCGCAATGCGGTGGTGCTTCTCCATCAATTCGGGCTCAAATTGGGCGATACAGTCTACAAGCCCGATTTCGCGCGTAACTCGGTCCTGGACCAGCAGTATAAAGGAGAAACCATCAAACCCGGCATCCAGATCCAGCAGGGTAGCTCCGTCACCCTCGTGGTGGGCAGCGGCATCGGTGGCCAGGAATTCGTAGTACCCGATCTCACCGGCCTTACCTATCTCCAGACCCGGGCCCGGCTGGATTCCTTTGGCCTGTCCGTGGGCGTCGTCATGCGTGATCATGATGTCCGGGATACAGCCGAAGCATATGTCTATAAACAGGAACCCGCACAGTTTGGCGACGACGGTCAGCCGAACCATGTACACATGGGCCAAACTATCGATATCTGGCTCAGCACACAAAAAAAGAATGCCGGCGACTCGACGCTGCCGCAGCCGTCCCAACCATAACTAAATCATCAAAGAAATTATGCAAGCGATTAGTGTTGAAGAACTCAAAGCCCGGCTCGACGCCGGCGAAACCCTCCACCTGCTCGACGTCCGCGAACCGGCCGAACACGCCGAATTCAACATCGGCGGCACCCTGCTTCCCCTGGGCAGGATCAGAAATATGGAAACGGAGGATATCGACGGCTGGAAAGACCAGGAAGTCATTTGCTACTGCCGTAGCGGCAACCGCAGTGGCCAGGCTTGCATGATCCTCGAAACCACCGGCTTCGCAAATGTCAAGAACCTCACGGGCGGCATGCTCACCTGGCAAGAACGCATCCAAAAGTGACCCGGAGGGTCACTGGCCGAAGGCCCATCCTTAGCCCGGCTAGGCAGCCGCAAGGCTGCGAGCGAGAACCGTGCCAGTGGCACGGGGCGAAGCTCTCAGGCACCGGTGCCAAAAATAGCCATCCCGCCAAAGTGCAGCTTGTTACCGCAGATATTTCCCGAACCAAGCCAAATAACGTTCCAACCGATCCCTTTGATAGGACGGGATAGTGATCCCGTGAAACTGCCCCGGGTAAACGATCAGCTCGGTCGGCACCCCCAGCGTGCGCAACGCCTGGTACATCTGCTCGCTGCCCGCCGTAGGGACATTGAAGTCCTTTTCTCCGCTCATGAAGAGGGTAGGGGTCTTGATCTTATCGGCCTTGAGTAAAGGATAGCCGATCTTAAGATATTTGTCGATCGCCTTCCACGGCGGTCCTATTTCATTCATGTACTGATTGACATATTGATCCACTCCGTAAAGACTTAGCGTAAAACCCGTCCCTGCTCCGCTGCTGGCGGCCTTGAAACGCGTATCCGAGGCGATCAGGTAATCGGTGAGTATTCCCCCATAGCTCCAACCCGCGACGCCCATATGCGACGAATCGACGATCCCCTGTTTCACCAGCCAGTCCACCGCGCCATGCAGATCCATCACCTCTTTGTTCCCCCAGTCCGCCGAGATCGTCTTGCTATATTCCAGCCCTCTACCATTGCTGCCCCGATAGTTCACAGCGGCCACGACATATCCGCCCGCCGCCAGCATCTGCCGCGTGAGATCGAAATTTAGGGCATCCTGGCTAACAGGCCCACCGTGAATATACAAGATCAACGGCAGCTTCCGGTCCGCAGGTGCATCGGGCCGATAATAATAGCCGGATACCTTGGTGCCATCCGCGCTCGCCGATTGGAATACCTTGACGTCCGCAAGTTTCAAGGGCGCCAGAAAACTGTCCGAATGATGCGTAAGTAATCGCGCGGTACTCGCTATAAATCTGCGTTCCTCTTTCCTATTGAACGCATAGAGCTCCGCCGGACGCTGCGGATCGCTATACAAAACTACTCTGGTATTACCGGAATTTTCCAATGCTGAATACACCGCTCCGTCTCCGGGGGCCAAGAATTCGGGTTTATCTCCTGAGACCGGGAAGATACCTACCGTTTCCTGCATGTCGTCTTCTACAAGCGCCCATATGGTTTTACCATCCGGCGCCCACCGCGGATTAAAAACCGGCCGGTCCAAAACGCGCGACAGCAACCGCGGCTCCCCGCCCGCAGCCGCCACGACACACAACACCGGCTCATCATACATATGGTAATCTTCATCGGACAGCGACCGCGTATACGCGATCTGTCTCCCATCCGGACTCCACCGCGGCGAGTTATCACTGCCCTTCCATGTCGTCAGTTGCCGCATCCCGCCACCCGGTCGAGCAGACATCGTGGACCCCGGCTGCGCCGAAATGACCCAGATATCCGTATTCTCATTTTGATCGGGATCGGCAGTCCGGTTGCTGACAAAAGCGATCTGCGTCCCATCCGGGCTCCAGACCGCTGCGCTTTCATCATACATCCCGCGTGTCAGCGTGTCGAGTTTGTGCGATCCTAAATCGAAAAGATACAGATGCGTATGCTGATTCTTATATCGATAGCCCGAAACGTCTTCTTTGTACTGGTAACGATCGATCACATAAGGCTTAGTCGTCTTGATCTTGCCGGTATCCTCCGCATCCGGATCGGTTAACGTCAGCAAAAGCCGCCGCGAATCGGGACTCCACGCATAATCACTGACACCGCCCTTGATCTCCGTGAGCCGCTTGCCTTCTCCACCCCGGCGGTCCATCAGCCAGACCTGTGCGCCCTTGATCTCGCCGCCGCGAGACGCATCGCCGCCGCGAGCCGACAAAAAAGATATCCATTTCCCATCGGGACTCCACCTGGCCCGCGATTCCCCATCCGGACTGCTGGTAAGCTGTATATCCTGCGAACCATCCGTACTCACCATCCAGATATCGGCATTCCGACTGTCCTTGAGCGAGTCGATGGTCGTAATCGTATAAGAGACCCACTTTCCATCGGGCGAAACCTGGGGATCGCTAACTACCGGTAACCTGTAAATATCCGCCGGCCGCAAGGGCCGCTTGGCGGGTGTCTGGGCATGCAGCATCATCCCGATGCCCCAAAGGCCCATAAACCAAAAGGAGGATTTCAGCATCCACCAATTTACAATTTAATATTCACGGCCAGCATAAAATTCGTCCCCGCCATCGGGAATACGAAATTGTCCGTCCGCAGCGCCCCGCCATAGATATAACTGAAAGTATACCCATTGGGCGTATAGCGTTTGTCGAAGATATTGTTCAATTGAAAGATCACGTCAGTCTCGCGAGCGATCTTGCCGCGAATGGTATACACCGCCCGCAGATTCTGGACATAATACCCATCCAGTTTCCGCGTCTCCTGCTGTGCATTGTCCAGGTATTCCTTGCTGACATATTTGGCGGGAAGGCTAATGCTAAGCGCGCGGAAAGGCATAAAAGCCGGCGTCAGCGCGGCCACCACCGAAGGCGAAAAGGCAATATCGGTAGTCTTATAAGGATGGCTCACCTGCCCGCCATTATCATAGTCGTCATCGTATTCGACATAGTTGAAGACTTTATTGCGGCTGAATGCCACGTTTCCGTCGGCGGAGAACCACCTAACGGGATGCATGCTCCCCTGCAGCTCGATACCCAGCCGGTAGCTTCGGGGAATATTCGACCGCGTATAGTCTCCGACATCGTTGATCTTCCCCGTGAGCACGAGCTGATCATGATAGAGCATATAATAACCTGTAGCGCCCCACGAATACTTCAGCCCCTTCTCGCCAACACCCAGCTCGAAATCATGCAGCATCTCCGGCTTGGGCTGATCGAGCACGCCGGCTTCAAAGTCATCCCGGTTAGGCTCGTGATTAGATAAGGCGTAGGAGAAATAGGCTTGCCAGTTAAAATGCGTGTAGGTGATGCCGGCCTTGGGATTGACAAAGTTATATTTCGGATGGACAAGTATCGAAGGATTGTCGTCGAAACCATCCAGCTCATAATCGAGATGCCGGTACTGAAGGTCGGCGAATCCAGTCCACCTTTCTCCCAGCTGCTGCTGTAGTTTAGCGTAGACATTATAGTCGATCTTGATCGCCGGCTCGTTGTAATATTGATAATCATCCGGAAATCCTCCATTGGCAGCCCAGGTCACGTTTCCATAATGTCTACCGTCATACCGGTCCCAGCCTCCGCCCACGATGAACTGTGTATTGTTCTTCTTATATTGAAGGGACATCACGCTTCCATAGAAGTAGTTGTCGAGCCACCGCTGGCGTATCAGGTCTGTGCTTTGCAAAGTGTCCCCGCCGACCACGTAAGGCTGAAGTCCATAAGCCGTATATTTCGCGTTGGCCGAATCGCCCTGGTCATGATACTCCTCATAATAGCCATACCCACGCGTAAGGAACACCGCGCTGTTCAACGCGAGATCGCTGGAGAACTGGTGGTTGAAGAAAAGCTGATAGTGATTCTGCCAGTAGTTATCCGTTTGGTTCTTGTAGGTAAAATAATTGTATGTTCGATTGCTGCTCCGGAACAGATTCAGCGAATCTTGCTGCGTAAAATACAAAGAGCCTGCATTGTCCTGATAGTGCTGTTCGAGGGCGGGTAGATTGCCATCCCATTTCGCCTGCGGAATGCCATTCCAGGCCTGATAGGTTTTCTCCGTACCCTGCAGGACATTGAACCGCAGCGAGGAGTTCTTGCTATACCACGCCGTCGAAAGATAAAAGGACTTGAGATCACTGGTTGCCCGGTCGATATAGCCGTCGCTGCTGATCCGCGATAACCGTACATCGACAGTGAAATGCCCATCGATCAGTCCGCTACCCGCCTTGATCGTATTCTTCCAGGTGTCGAAGCTGCCAAAGCTGTTGTTGAGCTCTGCGTAAGGCTTTTCGTTGAACTCATTGGTGGAGAAATTCATGGTAGCGCCGAAAGCACCCGCACCGTTGGAAGACGTGCCCACGCCCCGCTGGATCTGGATACTGCTCACCGAAGAGGCGAAATCGGGCAGATCTACAAAAAAGATCGCCTGTTCCTCCGCATCGTTATAGGGAATGCCGTTCAACGTCATGTTGATCCGCGAATCGTCCGTCCCGCGGATATAGATGGCGGTATAGCCTACGCCATTCCCGGCATCCGAATTGATCACCACGGAGGGTGTCTGGTTCAGCAAAAAAGGCAGGTCCTGCCCCACATTGGTCGCGTCGATCTCTTTTTTCGAAATATCGGTCTTGGTAAAGGGTGCCTTTTCCCCGGCGCGCAAGGCCCTGACTTCCACGGGTTGGAGAAAAAGCTTTATCGAATCCCGATGGCTCCCTGGCTGTTGGACGTTGTTTGGCTGTTGGACATTCTTTGGCTGTTGGACATTGTGGCGCGCCGTGCTGTCGACCTGCGCCTGGACATGAATAAACACAAATAAGAGAACGATTGTAAAGGTATTCCTCATCATACGTTGTTTTAAGCCGGGAATACCGCGAAGGGGATAGAAAATTGAAGCCAGAATGGTTCACCTTCCCTGCGCAGGCATTACCCTGATCAGGTTCTACGGGTATTTCTCAGCCGTCCGGCCATAGCCGGACAGCACCCCGAGGAACAATACCGCAAAGTTAGGTGTTTTTCGCCCGTCCTGTAACTTTTTAAAAACCCTGGCCGTCAAACAAACGGAAGATGCAACATCGGCCCCACACGGGTGTCTATATAAAAAAGAGAAACATGCAAAATACTCTACTCATCGCAAGTTTTACCCTCGCCTCCCTTGTTTCCTTCGCACAGAACGGCAAGGGCATCAACGATAGTCACGCGCAGAAACGCCCCGCCGCCGGTTTTCATGGCATCCATATCTCCAGCGGCATCGACCTTTACCTCAGCCAGGGGAACGAAGAAGCCGTAGCCGTCAGCGCCGACGATCCCGAAGTGCGCGACAAGATCCAGGTAGAGGTAAAAGACGGTATTCTCGAGATCTATATCGATAACCATGGTTTTCACTGGGGGAGCTGGGGGAGCAGGCACATGAAAGCGTATGTCTCCTGCAAGACCATGGACCAGCTACACGCTTCCGGCGGCTCGGACGTCTATGTCCAGGACCAGATCCACTCGCCACAGCTGGATATGAATCTTTCGGGCGGCAGCGATTTTCACGGAAAACTCAACGTTGGGGACCTCAAGGTCATGCAGTCCGGCGGTTCGGACTCCTATGTGAATGGCACCGCCACAACGCTCAATGTCAACACCAGCGGGGGCAGCGACTACCACGGTTACGACCTGGCAGCCGACAATTGTCATGTCGAGGCCAGCGGCGGCAGCGACGCCTACCTCACAGTGAATAAAGAGCTCTCGGCTTCAGCCAGCGGCGGGAGTGATGTTCACTATAAAGGCAACGGCGTCGTCCGGTCTTCTCAGGCCAGCGGCTCGGGCAGCATCTCCCATAGGGATTAGATCATTTCCCCTAACTTTACCCTATGCGTAAGCCATTACTCATATTGATAGTCAGTCTTTGCGTCTTCGGCGCGCGGGCCCAGAAGACCGTGATCCACGACGCAAATGCGGAGCTGCGGACTGGCCTTAAAGGCTTTCATGGCATCGAAGTGTCGAATGCGATCAATCTCTACTTGAGCCAGGGCGACGCCGAGACCGTGGTGGTCAGCGCGCCGGACGTCAAATGGCGTGACCGCATCCGCACCGAAGTCCGTGACGGCATCCTGCGCATCTATCTAGAGAACAGCCATTTTTCATTGGGCAACACGAAGCTCAAAGCTTATGTATCGTATACCCTGCTGGACCGTCTCGATGCGTCCGGCGCCAGTGATATCTTCGTCGACGGGGTCATATCCGGTGATAATCTCGAAGTGACCCTCAGCGGAGCCAGCGATTTCCGTGGCGCTGTCAACGTCAAAGAGCTTAAAATGAACCAAAGCGGCGCCTCCGATGCCCAT
>JAICXX010000042.1 GCA_025934485.1 Chitinophagaceae bacterium | reverse complement strand
CAGCGAGGCGTCGTTGAGCTGCAGCTTGTCCATACAATCCCGCAACTCTTCGAAATCATCCGTATCCACCGGGAAGATGCCCGCGAAGACCATGGGCTTGACCTCTTCGAAACCCTGGATCATCTTCGGATTGGGGTTACTGGCGAGGGTGATGGTATCCCCCACCTTGACCTCCTTGGCATTCTTGATGCCGGTGATGATATAGCCTACGTCCCCGGTACCGACCTCTTGTTTCGGGTCCATGGTCAGCTTCAGCACGCCGACCTCATCCGCTCCATAGGACTGCCCTGTGGAAACGAACTGGACCATATCGCCTTTCTTAATGCTGCCGTTGAGAATGCGGTAGTATACGATGATGCCGCGGAACGAGTTGAATACGCTATCGAAGATCAATGCCTGCAGTGGGGCGTCGGGGTCGCCTTTCGGACTTGGGATGCGCGAAACGATGGCTTCCAGGATCTCGGGTACACCGAGACCCGTTTTGGCGCTGGCCAGCAGGATATCGTCCGGTTTGCAGCCGATGAGCTCGATGATCTGGTCTTTTACCTCCTCCACCATGGCCCCATCCATATCGATCTTGTTGATCACGGGGATGATCTCGAGGTCGTTCTCGATAGCCAGATAAAGATTGGAGATGGTTTGTGCCTGGATGCCCTGGGTGGCATCCACCAGCAACAGGGCGCCTTCACAGGCGGCCAGGGCCCGGCTGACCTCGTAGCTGAAGTCGACATGGCCCGGCGTATCGATAAGGTTCAGGATATAGTTGAAGCCTTTAGAGGCATAGTTGATCTGGATCGCATGGCTCTTGATGGTGATACCCTTCTCCCGTTCCAGGTCCATATCGTCGAGGACCTGGGCCTGCATATCCCGGGCGGAAATGGTGTTGGTGGTTTCGAGCAGCCGGTCAGCCAGGGTACTTTTTCCGTGGTCAATATGCGCAATAATGCAAAAATTCCTAATATTTTTCATTCGCTGCAAATTTAAGCAAATACATTATCTTCGGTTGAATTGATGCCCAATCAGGCGAAAATATCGGCGCCCGCGACCAGGCTGGATTATTTCCCCTCTCTCACCGGCATCCGGGCCGTGGCATCCATCATGGTCTATTTAGCCCATTTCGATCCTTTTGTAGCCCCGTCCTTCGGAAAGTATATTCCCGCCTACGTCAGCCAGTTCCATGTGGGAGTCACCCTATTCTTTGTTCTTAGCGGGTTTTTGATTTGCTATCGCTATGAACCTGGCTTTCAGCAGGGGACCCTGGCCAGCCGGAATTACTTCGTCAGCCGCGTGGCCAAGATCTATCCGATGTATCTTCTTGTGACCATCTGGGCTTTTCTGCCGGTGGTGTCGAAACAGGTCTTCCGTCCGGGTGTTTTCCTGCTCAATATCTCTTTTCTACGCGGCTTTTCCGATCACTACCTTTTCACGGGCGATCCTTCCGGCTGGAGCCTTACCGTGGAAGAGCTCTTTTATGTCCTGTTTCCCCTTATGGTGTTTTATTCCCGAAAGATCCCCTATCCCCTCCAGGCGATTTTTTTTCTTTTGACCGGCTTTTTGCTGACGCTGGTCTTCAGCCACGTTCCTTTTCGTGGTTTTTGGGGTTCTTACTCCTTCCTTTTCGAATATACCTTCTTTGGCCGGTGTTTCGAATTCTACACGGGCGTGCTGCTCGCCCGCCATGTCCGCAAAAAGACCCGGGAACGGCCCTTGAAAAGCACCGGCCTCCTTCGACCAGGCGCCATTCCCTGGCGAACGATCGCCGGCACAGGTTGGATAGCGTTGGGTACCGGGTTGATGGCATTTAATGCCTGCCTGAATGCAAAGATCGATCCGGTCCGGTTTTTAGCCTTCGAGACCCTGCTGAACAACTTTCTGCTACCCCCCGGTATCGCTTTTCTTTTTTACGGACTGATCTTCGAACGGTCGTGGTGGCAACGTCTACTCGCTACCCCTCTTTTCGGCATTCTCGGAAAAAGCTCTTATGTCTTCTATCTGATCCATGTCCCGCTTTTTGGCTTGTTCTATTTTGGCTGGTTCGGCCAGAAGCCGCTTCCCACCTTTATAGCCATGGAGGTTCTTGCCTGGTTATTGTATGCCGTCATCGAGCATCCCCTCAACGGTTTGATCCGCCGGAAGTTTTTAAAAGTTTCGCGCAAAAATTCCGTAGGAGTTGCAGGTCCGCTGGCGTGATCAATAGCATTTCGCGAAGCCGGAAGGGGCAAAACCGTTTGAATCTTGCCGCGTCGTAGACAAACGAAGCGACGGCGCCCGCGCTATAGGCCAGCGCTGCTCCCCGGATGCCCCATTGCGGTGCAAACACGAAGAACAAGGAAAGGGCCGTCACCAGCTGAACCAGCGCACTGATGAGATTATACTGGATATGACCGGCACCGAAGAACCAGGCCGTGAAAAAGGAGGACGAGCAAAGCGCAAAGATGCCGGGAATAAAGGCTAAAAACACCGGATACATTGCCCCATAGGAACGCCCGAAGACCGCCGGAAAAAGAAAATGACCCAGCGCGGCTCCCATGCCGCAAACGATCAGGACAACGGTATTGGACAGCCGCACCAGCAGCAATACCTTTTCCCGGGAGCCGTGACCATCGTCGGCGGCGGCCAGTGTTACAAACGGGAAGTAGAGGAAAGCGGTTCCCAGCCCGAGATATTCAATGAGCTTGTATACCTGGATATAGTTTCCCGCTGCAGCCGGCGAGATGTTGTAAGGCAACAGGTAAATGCCGATCCTCGCGCCGACAAAAAAGAGGAAATTGACCACAAAGGAAAAAAAGCAAAAACGCAGGAGCTCGATGGTACTTGCCGCCCCCGCTTTGCGTGCAGGGGGAACTACAGGCAACCGGTTCATAAGCCCCAGGACCAGCACCCCCTGGAACAACGACACCAGACCATATCCTATAAAGAGCTGTTGGAAGGCGTGTCCGCCGGCAAAGAAATGAAAATCCGCCACCACCAGCAAGATCATCCCTGCGTTCGCATATACCGCCAGCTTCACCGGTTCGTGATTCCGTCCCATCGCCGTAAAGACGGTTCCTGCAAGCGTGGTGAGCAGCGTCCCCGCGGTCTGACAAAGCATGAAGAAGACAATCGCCCCCAGGGACAGTCCGGTGTGGGGTATCCATGAACGGAGTGCGAAGACGAGGCCTATTCCTGCGGCGACCGCAAGGGTCGTGACGCCAAGGATGATCCGGTGCGCTGCTGACAAGGTCACCTGACCGCGCGTAACGAAATAGTTCAGCCCGATGTCCAGGCCAAATGTAAAGAAGCTCGCAACGAGCCCCGACCAGTAGAGTAGAGAATAGAATTCCGCGGACCCTGCGGATTGGAGCAGACGCGCCAGCAGGATATTCAGCGCAAAAGAACTGCCCGTCTGGATGGCGCGCCAGTAGAAGCTTTTGTATAAGACATTGGCAAAGGACATTCCCTTAGGCAATATGGTGGATGCGGTTGCTGCACATCAGGCCGTAGGCGTCGATGCAATTGACACACTGCGAAGGCAGTTGTTTCCCCAACCGATGCGCTTTACGGAATTCTTTCGCCGCCGCTTTACGCCAGATCTTCACGGCATCTTCCTTGAAAATATTGCCGAAGAACAAGGGGGGGCTGCTCGTGGTCTTTCCCCACAGCGTAAAGGGAGTAGTTACCCCCAGAAAATCGCAGGGTGCGACATTCCCTTTGATGTCCACATAAAAAGCCTCCGTTGCCTGGCAGCCGAGCTTTTCCGGTTTCAACCGCGGCATCGAAAGAGAAATTCTGTTTTGCCGGGCCCGCTGGACAGCCTCATCGAAAAGAGCCTGCGCCCCGGGATTGCCTTCCGGACTATAGAGTGTCAGAGGAGCCAGGTTGGCGGTAAAACTCAGCACATTGCTCACGTAGATCTTTTTGATACCTAAACGTGCAACGAAGTCGACATAATCCGGCAATTCCTGGACATTATTGCGATGGGCCACAAAGGTCACCGCCAGCTTATCGCGAAGGCTGCTTTGCTGCAACAAGCCGATGGTCTCGATTATCTTTTCAAAAACGACTTCCGTCTTGAAGTCCTCCACCGTTCTCTTGGTATAACCATCAAGCGAAATATTGATCTCCGATATGGGATATCTCTCCAGCTGCCGGATCTTATCCAGGGCGAGTTCCATCGTGTTCGATAAAAACGGGAATTGCATCCGGGGATTGATCTCCAGTATCCTGTCCATCATCTGGAACAGGTACTTGTTGAGGATGGCCTCGAAGGTGGAAAACGTAAAGAACGAAGCGTGTTTGATCAATGGTGTAAGCCGTTCGGCAAATCGCTCGAACTCATCCAGCTTCATGATCTTTATGACGCCGTCGTGGATCTCCGTATGATAATCATTGATGAAACAATGCTTACATTTGAGATTGCAGGCGCTGACGGTCTGAACGGTTATGTAGTAGGGATAACCGGTCAAATATTTTTTTATTCCAAGGAAACTCCGCTTTAGAAGCTGATCCGAGGGTATCCGGCGCAGCTTTTTCACCGCGATCTGTAACGATGTAAGCATCTATAAAGATAGCAAATTTATTCTATTTGAGTGCCCGGATGATCGAGGCGAATTCGCTTGCATTCAACGAGGCGCCGCCGACCAGACCGCCATCCACATCGGAGCAGCCGAACAGCTCGCTTGCATTTGCACCTTTGACACTGCCGCCATAAAGAATGGGAATTTCATTCGCCGTTGACGCGCCATACTTCGCCGTGAGAAACTCGCGGATATGTTTGTGCATTTCCTGCGCCTGCGCGGCAGAGGCCGTTCTCCCTGTGCCGATGGCCCAAATGGGTTCATAGGCAATGACGATCTTACGGATCGCGTCGTCGGCCAGGCCGAAAAGGGATTCTTTCAGCTGCGTCGCCACGAATTCCTGCTGGGCATTGGCCTCGCGGATATGCAGGGGCTCGCCACAGCAAAAGATGGGTGTAATATTGTTTTCCAGGCACAGCAACACCTTTTGCGCGAGCGTAAGATTATCCTCACCAAAATATTCTCTTCTTTCGCTATGTCCCAACACACAATAGGGGATATTGATCGATTTGAGCATCTCTGCGGCTACCTCACCGGTATAGGCGCCGGATTTCTTATCCGAACAGTTCTGTGCGCTGACGGCATAGCCTTTTTTCCCGTCTAGCTTTTGCGTTGCCATGATCAGGTACGGAAAAGGAACGGCGAAGACGGCCCTTTGGTGATCCTTCAATGCGATGGCTTCTTTCAGGAGGACGTCCAGGAGTTGTTCGCCCTGCTGATAGGTAAGGTTCATCTTCCAGTTAGCTGCCGCTATTTGCTGTCTCATTCGTTTTTGATTTTTTTATAAGGCCTCAAAAATATGTCTTAATGCCAGTATTTCGGGTTCCGTCAGCGACTGATTTTTCAATTTCTTCCAATTGTCGATATCCCGCAACGCTTTTTCCCATTGATAACGTTCCGGTTTTGTCGTCCCCCAGGTGAAATTGGGAACATATTTTGCCGGTATGGCGCCGTCGAAGATATTGCAACAGATGCCCACGAGGGTGCCGGTATCGAACGCCGTATTGATCGCCGCGCGCGAGTAGTCCCCCATCAACAAACCGCACTTTAGTCCGGCATTGAGCCAGCTGTGCGATGCCGGATGATAGACGCGGATATCCGCGGCATTGTTCTTAAGATTGGAGGCCGTGACGCCGGCGCCCAGGTTACACCATTCGCCGATGACGGCGTCGCCGAGATAACCGTCGTGCCCTTTGTTGCTATAGCCAAAGAATACAACGTTCTTGATCTCGCCGCCGGCGACGGCCGACGGGCCCAGGGTAGTCGCACCGTAGATCTTCGCGCCCATCTTGACGACGGCGCCTTCGCATGCCGCAAAGGGTCCGCGGATCAACGCTCCTTCCATGATCTCGGCGTTGTGGCCGATATAGATCGGTCCAGTGAATGCATTGAGTACGCAATGGCTTACCCTCGCGCCTTCTTCGATGAAGATGGCGCCGGGGTTTATCATCTGCACGGTCGCAGGGATGGGTTGTGAAATCCGGCCCGCGGTCACGAGTTCGAAATCTTCGAGCAGCGCTTCGCCGTTGTGCTGAAAGATATGCCAGGGATAGCGGATCAGCCGGCCATGCGTGATGAGGCGATCGATAGAGGCCTGCGTCAACGGGCCGCGGGCCAGCTCTTCGCGGATGCGGGCCGCCAGCGCACGTGTAGGCAGGATGTTTGCGGGCAAAGCCGGACCGGTGGTGATGGGTCCATCGGCAAAGGCTGCGGACCCCAGCAGCCTGGTCCATTTTTCCCGGAAGGTGAGGATGCCCATCCGGAGATCAAGCACCTTTCGGATCGCCGTAAAAGGGAGCAGATCATGAGTACACGAAGTATCTTCCAGTGTGAGCATGTTCGTAAATATGTGCGGCAAATGCGCTGCAAGGCAAAATAGCGCATTTGCCGCAAAGCGCCAATGAATGCCCTGACGGGCGTGCCGGCCTTTGGCCGTCAAATAAAAAATCCCCGCCAGCCGGCGGGGATTTCTTATACATAAAGTCCTTATTTCGTTTTCTTCTCGTAACGTTTCTTGAACTTGTCGATACGGCCGGCCGTGTCAACCAGTACGTTCTTCCCGGTAAAGAAGGGATGAGAAGTGTTGGAAATTTCCAATTTGATCAGGGGGTATTCGCTGCCGTCTTCCCACTTGATGGTCTCCCTGCTCTGAGCCGAAGATTTGCTCAGAAAGGCTTCGCCATTACTCATGTCTTTAAAAACAACGAACCGGTAACCCTTGGGGTGGATATCCTTTTTCATAACTTGTTCTGTTTAAAGGTTGTACGGATTTGGCCGTACAGGTTTTTTAAAGTTTGCACCTTCGGGCTATTGACCAAATTTAGCCCTGCGGTGCAAACCGCGTTGTCGGGCCTTCGGCCAATGGACCCTTGGTCCATTTTCGGGCAGCGAAGGTACGCATTCTTAGGCTGGGGTCCAAATAAATCTGGATCAGCTCCGCATATTTACATATTGCAGCGCGATACCCAGGTTGGCGCCGGTACAGAGCTTGATCACGGCCTGCAGATCGTCAATCTTCTTGCCGGTGACCCGAACCAGATCGTCCATGATCTGGGACTGGACCTTGAGCCCGGAGTCTTTGATCAATTTGACCACCTTTTTGGCATCTTCCTGTTTGAGCCCATTGCGGACAGGCACCTCCTGCCGCGTGACCTTCCCGCTCGGATAGGGTTCTTTGCTCATATCGTACACCAGCGGATCGAGTCCCTGTTTCATACTCCGGCTGATCAGCACGTCGACGATCTGTTTGATCTTCATGTCGCTTTCGGCTTCCAGATCGATCTTCATGTCCTTTTTGTTCAATTCGATCTTTACCGGAGAATCTTTGAAGTCAAACCGGTTCGTGATCTCCTTTTTGGTTACGTTCACCGCGTTGTCGAGGACCTGCGCGTCTACTTTGCTGACGATGTCAAACGATGGCATAGGTATGTTGTTTTATACTTCCGGGTTCATGGCAAAGGTACCGCTAATGTCGGGCCTTCGGCCAATGGCCCCGTGGGCCATTAGGTAGTTGTAAAGCAAAGCTACACAATTCCGGCTGGTTGCCAGCGCGCGACCTGCGGTTACTGATTACCGCCGGATTTGACGCGATTCTCCTCGTCGCCGGCACCATTGTGATGGGCGTTCGCTCCCGACATCCCCTTGAGCGGTTTCCCGAAGTTCCAGGTAAAGGTCAGCGACAGGACCCGGCTGTCCCGGCGATTGTGGAAAGTGGCATCCGTCTGCTGAAAATTGATATACCCATGGACCGTATTGGTATAGAAGAGATCCCGGATCGACGCCTTGATCGACGCCTTGTTGTTCAAAATCTTTTTGCTGACGGCGGCGGAGGCCTGGCCCATGGGGTCGACGATGATCTGTCCTTCTACCCCTTTGGTGCGGTAAAAGCCCGAGATCTCCCCACCCCAGCCTTTGGACAGCGTGAACTGGCTCGTCATGTTCAGGAGCAGCGTAGTAGCCGACACATTGATCTCCTCGCCGTAAAGCATACCGCTGAACTTATTGTAATTCAAGTTACTGTAAAGCATGGCGTTCCACCATTTGGCGACGGGGATCTGCGCGCTGACGGCGACGCCTGCATTTTGCCGGCTGCCGATATTGCCCTGCCGGACGATGGTGGCCTGACCGGACTGCTCGAAGGTCTCGGTAAAGAAATTCTTCGTATAGCTATAGTTAAGCGTCGTGTTCAGCCAGTGGTGGAAGCTATGTCCCAGCTCGACGTTTTGTGTATACTGCGGTTGCAGATAAGGGTTCCCGGCCTGATAGGTATACTGGTCGAGGAAGAAAAGGAACGGATTCAGATCCTGGTAAGCGGGGCGGTCGATCCGGCGTCCATAGCTCAACGTGAAGGTGTTCTTATCGTTGAGGTCATAGCTGAAAAAGGCCGTCGGGAACAGGTTCACATAGCTGCGCGTAAAGGAGGAATCCTGGTTGATCACCGAGACGCCGTTGCCCAGCTGGTGACCAGAATAATTGGTATTCTCCAATCTGACCCCTAGCTGCGCCGTGAGTTTTTTGTATTGTTTGGTCATGTTCACATAGGCCGCGTTGATGTTCTCCCGATAGAGGAAATGATTCGTCTTCGTGGTGTCTACCTCGGCGATCTTATTGACGAGATCGTAATAATCGGCCGTGTTATCGGTGTTGACATAGCTCAGCTTGATCCCCGTTTCCAATTTGTAGCCTTTAGCAAGCGGATGGGTATAGTCGGTTTTCGCCGTATAGATATTGATCGTGCTGGGAAGATGACCAGTGAGGACGTTCTCATTCAACAGGATCATATCGGGGTTATAGGTCAGGTTATCGAAGTATTGATTGCTGACGCTGCTATAGCGTACATAATCCAGGTCGGCGGTAAGTTCCCTGCCGGCCGAATCATAGGTATGCCGGAAGTTGAGGTTTGCAGACCCGTTCTTCCATGAGGTTTTATTGGTATTGGGCGACTGGACGATGGAGTCGAGCACATAATCCGGCGAGAGCAGCTGGATATCGCTTGTCGAATTATTCGTTTCCGCATTCCGGAAACCGCTGACGACAAAACCCACCGTGGTCTTTTGTGTCACATTGTAGTCCATCCCGAATTTTACATTGAATTCGGGGTTGGTGAAATGCATATTCGTCTTTTGGGAAAAGATCGAGTTGATCGCTTTGCTGTCCGCGTCGAAATATTTGCGGCCAATGGTCAGCTCCTGGAATCCTTCCCAATGCGCATAGCCGGCATTCAGAAAGAAGTTGAACTTCCCGTTGCGGTAGCTGAGATTGACGCTGCCACTGGGTTTCGCATAGATGCCCTGGGCATAGGTCAGGTTCACATTGCCGTTGAAGCCTTTCAGCTTGTTCTTTTTTGTCTTGATATTGATGATCCCGGAATTGCCGGCGGCATCGTATTTCGCAGAGGGATTGGTCATGATCTCGATCACGTCGATAGCCGAGGCGGGTAGGCTTTTCAGATAGTCCGCCAGCTGCGAGGCGCTCAGATAGGTGGGTTTACCATCGATCATGATCGTGACGTTCTGCTTGCCTTTGAGACTGATGTTATCGTCTTTGTCGAGTGTGATGCCCGGGGATTTCTCCAGCACGTCCATGGCCGTCGAGCCGGCGTTGGATGGAGAGGCATCCACATTTATAATGGTCCGGTCCGCCTTCATCTCGACAAACGGTTTCTTGCCGACGACGGCGATGGTCTGCAGGCTCGTGCTGGCGGGGGCCAGGGCGATAGGGGAAAGACTTTTTGTGCCCGTGATAGCCAGATCGAACGGCGTCGACCACGACGACTCATACCCTACGGAGGAAGCCGTGACGAGGTATTTGCCGGCAGGGATATGATCGAACCGGAAATGTCCGGTCTTATCGGTGGCGGTAGCTTTGATGCGGGACGAGTCTTTCGCCTTTAATAGGATCACCGTGGCGGCTTCGATCGGTTGCCCCTTCGAGTCTCCTACCATCCCGGAGATGTGGGCATCGGACTGCGCAAAGGCGGATATTCCGATGATTATCAGGAACAAGAGTGTTAGTGTCTTTCTCATAACAAATGCTTTGTGTAGTTCTTAGTTATAGCTGATACAATACAAAGATCAGAACTATATATTACATAGTACATGGTTTAGTGGCAATCGGCTTAATAGCCTGATAGCTGGTGCTCATTTCCAATGGACGTAAAACTAACGGAGGTGTCGGGATATGACGGCGCCTGGACAGGCTGGGTTACAACCTTTCGATAGTTCATGATAAAAGGAAGGATTTCCGGAAGGATGGCATGCTTGCTCGCTGCCGGGTAGAGGACTTCGCTGCCCTACCCTGCCTGGTGATCGGAAACGGTTTCCGAAGGCTCACCTGCACCCATCGCCGGGCCTGCAGGCGGAATACCACCTTTTTTAAGCTGGAAATAGAGGATCGTCCCGCCGATCACGAGCGCCGCAGAGATCAATTCGGCCTGCGTGGGATGCAGCCCGAAAATATGGTATTGGGTATTGACCCGGATCTTCTCGATAAAGAACCGTTCGATCCCATTGACAATTAGATAAATAGCAAATAGGGTCCCGGGAATCTTCAGCCGTTTGCGCAGGCTCCAGAGCAAAAAGAACAGCCCCAGACAGACGAGGGTCTCGTACACGGGGGTGGGGAAAACGGGAATGGGGAGCTGACTACAATATTGACCGTTACAATCGGGTATCCGGACGCCTTCGCTGATCACGTTGTGGGGATAGGAGAAGGCAAATAACCAATCGGGCAACCAAGAGGGCGCCTTGATGGCCAGGTGGGGGACTTTGTCGAGACTTCCAAACTGCGGGAGATAGACCTCTTTGTATTTTTGCAGGATGGTGGCGTAGTCGCCGGGACTGCCGGCCAGAACGGCCTTACCGGCTGCATTCGTGGTATATGCGCTGTTGAGAATTCCCCAGTCTCCATCGCCGGAGACCTGGCAACCGATTCGGCCGACGGCGTACGCCAGCATCAACCCCGGAGCCGCGGCATCGTTGAGATGCCAGAAGGTAATTCCGTGTTTACGGGCATACCACCAGATCGCCAGGGCGGCACAGATCAAACCGCCGTAAAAGGTCAGGCCGCTAAAGGAAAAAAGGGAATCGATGGGGTCATGGACAAAATCATTCCAGTTTTCGAGGCTATTGAAGATCTTGGCGCCGATAAACCCAAAAATAAATGCATAAAGCGTCATGTCCCCTACCCTGTCGTGCGGCCAGATACGCACTTTCTTTTCTTGTGGCTGGGGAAGTTTCTGTTTGTTCTTTTCGTACCACTTCAAACCTGCCAGGAGCACGCCGAGGACGATGCCCGCTGGCAGATTGCCCTGGAGGGACATCATGTAGTCCTGCACATTGTTCGTCAGCGCGCTGTCGGCCGTGATCAACCCGATCAATTTGAATCCCAGGATAAAACCCAGGATGAAATTCAGGGTGAGTTCCGTGGGGCTTGCCGGTTTCCCGATCAAGACCATTTCTTCGCGGCTATATAAGAGTCCTTCCCGCTCCTTCCGCATCAACTCTTTGGTCAATGTTACGGCCGCGGCTATAAAACTCAGGGCTACAAAGAAACCAAAGCTGTTTACGAAATGAAGATAAGGCAGGGATATACCAAAAAGATCTTTGAGAGCGTAATATAGATTGGGATACATAGTGGCTTACCGGATATATGAATAATGGTTGCAAACCTACGGTTTTAACGGCGCAATTCCTGCGTCGGGGTTCGGAAGGGGTCTGTAATTTTTTTTAAGCGACAAAACCCGCTTGCTGAGCATCTTATCCACACCCAAGCGACCAGTCGCCAAAAATAATTGTCCACATGTACAATATTCTGTGAGTTTCAGTTCCACAAAAGTGTTCCACGGGGAACACTTTTCCTGCAAATCGCCCGCCCCTTGGGCATTTTATAGCTTATCCACAGCCTGTGGACTTCTTGTTGAGCCAACTGGCTTATCCACAGTTATTCACGCGGTTCGTAAGCTTCCGCGTCCCTCATTTCGGGTCGTGGCTCTCACATGTCGCTACGTCGCCGAATCCAGCGCTTCGGGTCCCGCCGCCGAATCCAGCGCTCCAGGCTCGCACCGAACGCGGCCTACCGGTTTCACACCCAAAAGCAAAAAACCCCTTCCGCAAAGCGGAAAGGGCTACTTATTTATAGAGGCGACTATAATTGCAAAGTCTGCCCTTCGGATGAACCGCCGCTGGCGGTTTAGCAGAACTCGTCGAAAGCAGCGATCAGATTATGCGCGATCAGCTGCGCGGGGCGGCCTTCGATCTGGTGCCGTTCGATCATATGGACCAATTTTCCATCCTTGAACAGGGCGATCGCCGGCGAAGAAGGCGGGTAAGGCAACAATTTCTCGCGGATCTTATTTACTGCATCGACATCGAAACCGGCGAAGCTGGTGGTCAGATAATCGGGTTTCTTGGCGCTGTTCGAAACCGCCATCAATACGCCCGGCCGGGCCATACGGGCCGCACAGCCGCAAACCGAATTCACCACGACCAGCGTGGTACCGGACTTCTCTAACTGGTTGTCGACTTCGGAAGAGGACAGCAGCTCCTGAAAGCCATTATCCGTTAATTCCTCCTTCATGGGTTGCACTATCTCTTGAGGATACATCTTGTGTGTGATTGTGTTTTGATGAAAAGTACAATTAAAACACAAAGCTACTTAAAAAGTTCAGATCCCCCGCCGAACCCTCCGCGCCCGTCTCTTGAGCGCGTCTGAATTCCGCCTGCATCACTTCTACGGGACCGCGGCGGCGCGCTTCCAGAAAAAATGTCATCAAATCTGGCGAGAACTGGAAATTATGTCATCCCCAATGCGAGGAAACTTGCCAAGATTTCGGGAAAAAGGGCTGTTTGCCCGGATGGTATGTCGTTTGATCCCTATTTCGTGTCGAACGACATTCAAAAAACGCAAAAAGGATTTATATGACACTCGTAAAAGTAAACAACAACGGCCATAGGAGCCTGTCCAATTTTGTAGACGAATTCTTTCAGGGTTTCCCTGTTGGTGTAGGCCGCGAAGAAAGCTTTGGCTTTCCCCCGGTAAACGTCCATGAGACCGCCGATGCCTATCATCTGGAGCTCGCTGCTCCCGGTCGTACCAAGGAAGACTTCAAGTTGACCGCCGAGAATGGTCAGCTGACCATCGGGTTCGAAAAGAAGGAAGAAACCAAGACCGAGGACTACAAGACCATCCGCAAAGAATTTTCTTTCAAGAGTTTTAAACGCAGCTTCAACCTGGATGACCGGATCGATGCGGGTGGTATCCAGGCCAAGTATGAGAATGGTGTCCTGAAGCTCCTCCTTCCCAAGAAGAATGAGGTCAAGGAAGCCGCTAAACAGATCTCGGTTCAATAAGACCGCCGCAAAAGATTGAGTAACGTTTCATAATTAAGGTAAGATTGGTTGGTTTTGGTTGAATAAAGCAGCCTGGCTCCGCAAGAGCCGGGCTCTTTTGTTTTGAGCCTACGGGTTCCACGAACGGCCTCTTTTCCCTGAGAACGGGTACATTTTGGTTTTTTATGGGTTTTTAGGCAGGTTTTTTTTAATTTCGGGGCTTCCAAACGACCAGAGGTTGCATCTTTAACCCATTTTTATCCAGGAATATGAAAAAACCCTTGGGTGTTTTAAGGCTTTGGCTATCGATATCGGCAGGTATTTTGTTCTTCTCCACCATTCAGGCTCAGAATCCTGGGTTTCGTGTGCCCATGCAGATGGACACTACGGGGCGGTTCGAAGATTCCGTACTGCGCATTAAGAATATGGACCCCTATTTCAATGTGCACGTCGATTCGACGCTTTCCTATCAGTTCGAGATCAACCGCGACCCCAGCAAATATTACTTTTTCCTGAAAAATGCTCCGGTAGGTCTAAAGATCAAAGAGAACGGCCTGCTCCAGTTCAGGGCCGACAAATCCTATTTTTTGTCTGGCCGGCTGAAATATGATTATGAATACAAGGTCGATCTGGAAGTGCAGAACCTGAACGACCCCAAGGATCATCTCGATACGACCTTTACCATCAGCTTCTTTACCACCGAGATCGTTCCCTCGCATGTCAAGCCTACGGTGAGCAATGTCCTCTATGTCGAGGAAGGCGATACCATCAGTTTCCGCGTGCAGTGTGAGACCGGCACCTACCCCATCGAAAGCATTAACTTCTATTCCAATATCCCGATCAAAACGAATTCCATCATAAAGGAATGCAACGACGACTTCACCTGGAGCCCGCCTTATGATTTCGTCAAGGAAAGCGATTCCGGTAAGACCAAGCTGTTGCTGCTCTATTTTGTCGGCACGAACAAGGTGTTCATGCGGGATACCGCCATCATCCGCATCTATGTCAAGGATGCGCTCAACTATCCTTATATGGTCCAGGAATACAACGCAGTTACCAAGAACATGCGTACTTATATCCTGCAGCTGAAATATGCTTTCTTCCAGCTCGACCGAAAGGTGAAAAAGACCAATCACACCCGTACCGGTTTCGATATGACCACCGCGACAACGGCCCTTGGCGGTACCATCGCCACCAGCACCAATTCGCCCACCACAGGCGCCATCCTGCCCAGTGTCGGCGTGGCCATGGTCCCGGTAAAAGAAACGGTGGCTCCGCCGCAAACGGCGGATCAGAACATGGCGAGCCTGGTCCGGTCGTCCATCAAACGGCTGGACTATACCATACATGACAATGCGCTCATTGGCGAGAAAGACCCCGACATCACCAAAAAGATCACTGCGCTGAAAAACGAGCTGAAACAGACCCAGGTCCAGCTCATCGATGTGCCATTGGAGGAAACCAGCGGGATGACCGAAGAACAGCTGAATGCCTACTTCGATAACCCGAAAGTCAATAAGAAATACCGGCTGAAGCGGCATTGATAGTGGAACAGCGGGTGCAAGCCCCGGCGCTTATTACATATAACCGAGTATCTTGAGCATGCTTTGCGCCGTCTGCTCTTTGGCGTAGACCCAGTCGACAAGCTTTCCGTTCTTGTCGTGGCCTACAATGACGTGTTTTGGCGACGGGATCAGGCAATGCTTGATGCCGCCATAGCCGCTGATCTGGTCCTGGTAGGCGCCCGTGTGAAAGAATCCCACATAGAGGGGTTCGCCGTTCACGATCTTTGGCAGGAACACCTCGTTGATATGTTCTTCGGAATCGTAGTAATCATGACTGTCGCAGGTGATCCCGCCCAGCACCACCCGCTGGTATTCCACGTCCCATTTATTAATAGGTAGCATGAGGAAGCGCTCGCCGATCCCCCAGGTATCGGGTAAGGTGGTGATAAAAGAGCTGTCGATCATGTACCAGATCTCCCGGTCGTTCTGCATCTTTTGGCCGACGACACTATAGATATGCGCCATGCTCTCGCCGACGGTATAGCTACCGAATTCGGTGAAGATATTGGGCATCGGCACATTGCTTCGTTTGCACGCTTTTTTGATGTTGCCCACGATCTCGTTGATCATGAACTGGTAGTCGTATTCAAAACCCAGCGAATGTTTGATAGGAAAGCCACCGCCGATATTGATGGAATCCAATTCGGGGCAGATCTTCTTTAGCTGGCAATAGAGGTTGATCACCTTATTTAACTCGGACCAGTAATAGATATCGTCCTTGATGCCTTTGTTGAGGAAGATATGCAGCATCTTGAGCTGGAAACGGTCTTCGTTGCCTTCGATCTTGTCGACGTAGAACTCGAGGACATCGCGGGCGCGGAAACCCAGGCGGGAGGTATAAAAAGGGAAGGTCGGCTCTTCTTCGGCGGCGACCCGGATACCCAATTTGAAGGGCACCTTGACAGACCGTTTGTATTGCTGCAGTTCCTCCTTGTTGTCCAGAACGGGGATCACGTTCTTGAACCCGTTGTTCAGCAGCCCGGCGATCCGGCTGGTATAGGATTTTTGTTTAAAGCCGTTGCAGATGATGAAGATATCTTTGGTGATCTTCTTCCGCTCATAGAGCTTCTTGATGATCTCGATATCGTAAGCAAAAGAGGTCTCGAGATGGATATCGTGTTTCAACGCCTCTTCGACTATAAAGGAGAAGTGGGAGCTTTTCGTACAATAACAATAGTGATATTTTCCTTCATAACGGTGCTTCTTGATGGCGTTGGCGAACATCTTCTTCGCCTTGTTGATCTGGTTGCCTATCTTGGGCAGATAGGTAAGCTTCATCGGGGTGCCATACTTTTCGATCAGCGCTTTCAGATCGAGACCATTAAATTCAAGGTAGTTGTCTTTTACTTCGAATCCTTCCTGCGGGAAGTTGAAGGTTTGCGTCACCAGGTCGGTGTACGTATTGTTCATTGACTGATCCAGGTTATAATGCTGTTGAATGGTTATGAAAATTATGCAAATGTGTAGTATTTTTTTGAATAAAAAAAGAAAGCCCCTTGCGGGGCTTTCCTATTGAAAGTGATCTTGTACTATTTAACGGCGGCAACCAGTTGCTTGAAGGTTTCCGGCTCGTTCATGGCCAGATCGGCCAAGACCTTGCGGTCTAGCCCAATGCCCTTCTGGGCGAGCTTGTGGATGAACGCGGAATAGGTCAGGCCTTCTGCGCGGACGGCGGCGTTGATACGGGCGATCCACAGCGTACGGTATTCCCTTTTCTTCAATTTGCGACCGACATAACGGTACTGCAGGCCCTTCTCGAGGATGTTTTTCGCAACGGTATAGACATTCTTTCTCTTCCCGTAGAATCCTTTCGCCTGTTTCAGGATGCGTTTCCTGCGAGCCCGGCTAGCGACGGCGTTAACTGAACGTGGCATATCTCAAATAAGTTTAGAAAATTAACAATAACATTACTTATCAATCGACGGCGCGGCTCTATTTAAGCCTCAGCAGTCGCTTTACAAAATCCAAATTGGCCTGGCTGACCTCGCCCTTTTTGGCCATGACACGTTTGCGCTTTTTGGATTTCTTGGTAAGAATGTGACGTTTGAACGCTTTTTGGAAGGTGATCTTACCTGTGCCAGTTATCTTAAACCGTTTTTTGGCACTCGAGTTGGTTCTAACCTTGGGCATTATGAATGCTTTTGATGTTTACCCTGCTGGCGGATCCGCACTGGCGAATCACTTATGGAGCCGTTTGGGCTATTGGGAGCGCAAAGGTATAAAAAAAGCCGCGTAAATCAATTAGATTCGCGGCTTTTTGCAAAATTTATTCCAGGCGCCGGATGGGCGACCGGCCTCAGGGCGTGCGGAAGGCCGCCCCAAAAGACAACTATTTTAAGCTTTCGGTTCCTTTTCCTTCTTTTTCTGCGATTTAGGAGCCCAGATTGCCAGCATCCGCTTGCCTTCCATTTTCGGCATGCCTTCCAGCACACCGGCTTCGTTAAGCCGTTCGGCGAACTTGAGCAGCAACAGCTCACCCCTTTCCTTGAACTGGATGGCGCGCCCCTTGAACTGCACGTAGGCCTTGACCTTGTTGCCATCTTTGAGGAATTTCTCGGCATGTTTTGCCTTGAAATCGAAGTCATGATCATCCGTATTCGGGGTGAACCGGATCTCCTTGACCTCGGAGGTCTTGCTCTTGGCCTTCATCTCCTTTTCCTTACGCTTCTTCTCGTAAAGGAACTTATTGTAGTCGATGATCTTACAAACGGGCGGATCGGCATTGGGCGATATCTCGACCAGGTCGAGCTGCTGCTCCTGCGCCATCTTGATGGCATCCTGGGTATTATAAACGCCGACCTCTATATTATCACCGACTAGGCGAACCTGCGGAACCCTGATCATGTGATTGGTACGGTGTTCTTGTTGTTGTTCCTTTCTAAATCTTGGATTGAAATTCCCGCGTGGGGGTCTCGGTGGAAATGCCATTTACTGTTTTTAGTCCTGCTCCCATCCCTATCAGGAGCGATTCTTTTACTTTTAATTAGCGCGGCCCTTAGGGATTGGGGGCGCGTTCAACGATCTCTTTTCTGATCCCGGCGATGAACTCTTCGATCCCTTTTGTCCCCAGATCGCCTTTTCCCTGGCGTCTGACGGCGACTCTGTTATCGTTCATCTCCTTTTCGCCGACGACCAGCATATAGGGAACCTTCATCAGTTCGGTATCCCGGATCTTCTTTCCGATCTTATCGCTACGGTCGTCGACTTCTACACGAATATCCGCATTTTTCAGGAGAACTGAAAGATTTTGTGCATATTCCAGGGCTTTATCGGTGATCGGCAGGATCTTGACCTGGAGCGGTGCCAGCCACACCGGAAATTTGCCTGCATAGTGCTCCAGCAGGAACCCGATAAACCGTTCGTGGGTCCCCAGCGGGGCGCGGTGGATGATCAGCGGGGTATCGGTATGGTTGTCTTTGGTAGTGAACTCCAGCTTGAACCGGCGCCCCTGGGCAAAGTCTACCTGATTGGTTGCCAGGGTGAATTCCCGGCCGATGGCGCTCCAGATCTGAACATCGATCTTGGGCCCGTAGAACGCCCCTTCGCCCGGCACCTCCACATAGGGGGTATTGGTACGGATAAGGACGTCCCGGACCAGGGCCTCGGTCTCCAGCCACAATTCCGGTTCATCGATGTATTTCTGGCCAAGTTTAGCGGGATCGTGCGTACTGAACCGCATCACGTATTTGTCGACGCCGAAGATCTTGAAATATTTGAGGTACATCTCGTTAACAGCCCTGAACTCGTCATAGAACTGCTCCTTGGTGCAATAGATATGCGCATCGTTCATATGCAGGCACCGTACCCGCATGAGCCCGAACAATTCTCCGCTTTGCTCATAACGATAGCAGGTGCCATATTCCGCCAGACGGTAAGGCAGGTCCTTATACGATTTTTGCTCCGCGGCGAAGATCTTGTGATGATGCGGACAGTTCATCGACTTCAGGTAATACTTCTCCCCCTCCAGCTCCATCGGCGGGAACATGCTATCCGCATAGTACGGCAGGTGACCGCTGGTGATGTACATGCTTTCCTTGGCAATGTTCGGGGTCACGACGCGCTTGTAACCGGCCCGTTCTTCGGTCTCCTTGGCCAGCTTCTCCAGTTGCTCGATGATCACGGCGCCATTGGGCATCCAGAGCGGAAGACCCGGCCCCACCTGGTCGTCAAAGGTAAAGATACCGAGCTCTTTCCCCAGTTTCCGGTGATCGCGTTTCTTGGCTTCCTCGATCATTGCCAGGTATTCGTCCAGCTCCTTTTGCGAGGGGAAGGTGACGCCATAGAGACGTGTCAGCTGTTTGTTCCGCTCATCGCCTTTCCAGTAGGCGCCGGCGATATTGGTCAGCCGGATCGCCTTGATGAATCCGGTGTTCGGGATATGCGGACCGCGGCACAGATCGGTGAAGCCCCCCTGTGTATAAAAGGTGATATTGCCGTCCTGGAGATTTTCCAGCAGATCCAGCTTGTATTCGTCGCCCTTGTCCGTGAAATATTTGACCGCCTCTGCCTTGCTGATCTCCTGCCGCCGGTAGACCTCGTTCTTTTTTGCCAGTTCCGCCATCTTGGTCTCCAGCTTCCGCAGATCGTCTTCGGTGACCTGGCGTCCGCCCAGGTCCATATCGTAATAGAACCCGCCGCCGTCGACAGGCGGTCCGACCCAGAATTTGACGCCGGGGAACAATGCTTCCACCGCCTCCGCCAGCAAGTGCGCGGAGCTATGCCAAAAAGTAGATTTGCCATCCGTATCCGTCCAGGTCAGCAATTTCAGGGTAGCATCGGTAGTGATGGGTCGTGTCGCATCCCAAACCTGTCCATTAACATTTGCAGCCAATACTTTTTTTGCCAATCCTTCGCTGATGGATTTGGCGATGTCCAATGCGGTGACGCCGCTTTCATACTCTCTGACGGCGCCATCCGGAAAAGTGATCTTGATCATAAGGGGACAAATTTAACAGATTCGGGCGAACCACGGTTCGCTACCCACGCGTAATTTTACAATTGGTAGGGATTCCAACGATTTATTTGTATAATTTGCCCCATGGAGGTCATGCTATGCCGAGATTTTTTCTCTTGTACTTTTTACTAACCCCCATTTTGCTGCAGGCACAGGACATCACCGGCATCTGGCAGGGGCATTTTCGTTCGAATCGGGGCGAATCGGGACATAGTTTCTCGCTCGACGAGCGCTACCGGTTCGAGGTCCAGATCGCCCAGCGTGGCAAGACCTTCGAAGCCGTGACCTATTCCTACTTGTCCACTTCTTTTTACGGCAAGGCGGCAGCCAGGGGCACCGTCAACGTACACACGCAAAAGGTACTGCTGCAGGAAGGCAAGATCCTCGAGGTCCGCAACGATATGGGCGGTATCTGCATCATGACCTGTTTCCTGCAATACACCAGGAGTGGTGACGAAGAATTCCTGGAAGGGAAATATGTGAGCATGAACCTCAGTGACTCGAGCAATTGCGGCCGGGGCACGGTATTCCTGCGAAAAGTGCAGACCTCGCAATTCTATCCGGAGGATTTCGTGGTCAAGCGGCAACAGGAGATCGAAGATTCGCTGAAACTGGCCGCCAAGGCGCCGGAGCCCGAGCGTAGTATGGCAAAGACGGGCACTACGCCGAAACTCGGTCCAATGGGCACCACCGGCAAAACCGGCAAAACCACGAAGACTGGTACAGTCGCAAAACCCGGCACCACGAGGAAACCCGCCGGCAACACACCGCGGTCGACCGTGCGGACTGCTCATCCCCCGGCCAATCCGGCACAACCCAGCGCCCCGGCTCGCACGCCGCCGTCGCTTGCGAGAGCTGCCATTCCCAGTCGGTCGATGCGTATGAACGTCGATAGCAGCGGCGGCGACATTGGCCGGAAATTCCCGACGATCGTGCCGGCGGTGATCAAAGACCGCGAGAACGAAGTGATCAAGACCCTCGTGATCCATACCACCGAGGTCACCCTGAATATCTATGACGACGGCGCCATCGATAACGATACCGTCTCCGTATATCTCGACAACCGGCCCGTGCTTCTGCATAGGATGCTCACCGACCGGCCGCTGGTAGTCACCCTCCATCTCGATGCCACCAACGACTATCACGAGGTGGTGATGGTCGCGGACAACGAAGGCACGATCCCGCCCAATACCTCGTTGATGATCGTCAAAGCCGGCGATAAAGAATACGAGGTCCGGATCACATCCACCGAACAAAAGAACGCGGTGATCAAGTTCCAATATGCGAAATAGAACTTTCATACGTGGATTGATCGCGGTGCTGCTCCTGGCATCGACGGGCATTTTGCGCGCGGAAGGGGCGAATGACGCCGAAGACCTCAATGGCATCTGGAAAGGGACGCTGACGCAGGGGCCTGGCGGCTGCTATCCCAACTATTCGCTGGAACTGCAAATAACCTTCACAGGCGATCGCATCACCGGCAGGGCCTATGATTATTACGATAAGAGCCATTTCGTAAAGATGAGTTTTACCGGTCGATACAATGGCCGCACCCACCGCCTGGTCCTTATCGAAGACAAGGTGCTGACGGCCGAGATCCCTGCGGACTGTTTGCCCTGTATGAAGACATACGATCTCACCTGGTCGAGGACCGGCGATGTCGAAGAGCTCGTCGGCGACTGGAAGGGCCTCTATTCGGAAAAACGGCTCGTGTGTCCACCAGGAAAGATCGCCTTGAAGAAAGCGACGACCAGCGACTTTCCCGCCGATGTGGTCCAAAACGATAGCCTTTCGTTGGTGCAGGCCACCCTGCATCTGCAACCCCGGGAAAAAGAGGTGGTGAAAACGGTCACGGTGAGCACCCCGGATCTCAAGATCGATTTCTACGACAATGCCGAGATCGACCATGACACCATCACGGTGCTGATCAACGGAAAATTACTGCTCTACCGGCAAATGTTAACCGACAAGCCCCTGACTATTCATTTCAATGCCTTCCCGAATGTAGAATACGAGCTCGTGATGTATGCCGATAACCTGGGCGATATCCCGCCCAATACCGCGCTGATGATGGTGACCGCGGGCTCCCAGAAATTCGAGGTGTTCATGTCTTCTTCCCTGGACAGAAGCGCGGCTGTGCATTTTGTGTACAGACCGTAAATTATTTCCCCGGGAAGCTGTCGATCACCTCGCCGCAAACGAGCATGCTGGGATCCTTTCTTCCCAGGTAAGGATTTACGATCTGCGTGGTCTGGCTCAGCCAGAAACCTTCGGTGCTATCCTTGAAAGCCATGGGACAGCGGATATGATAGATCTTATTTTCGTCATAACGAACGGTGCGCACAAGGTTGTACAGCTCGTCGGTGAGGACATTGAACGATTGCCGCCGGCCATCGAGACCGGTCTCGCCGGAAAACCCTTTGGCATCACCGCTCATGGCGGCGGCAAGGCTCCTGGCGGTAAGGACAATGCTGGAATCCGCTTTCAGCAGCTGTGTCGGCAGACTGTCCGCCTTGTTCCCCAGGCGGTAGGCAGCCTGATCCGCCTTCAGCGAATCCGCGTCGACCAGCGCATCCCGCATGATGAAATATTGATCGAGCAGCGAATCGAAAGCATTGTTAAATGCAGGTGAATTCTTGGAGATCCGAAGCGCCTGGTCCTTAGGTGCTTCTACATGCACCGGTTTGTCGGACAACAACTTGTAAGCAAGGAAACAGGCAGCTAAGAAAACAACGATCAACAAGATGATTTTCTTCATTTATAGGGATTTTTACCGAAGTGATTTGCACCTTCAGGTTTATGCACAAATATAAACCTTCGGCGCCAAACATCGAAAGTCTGCAGCACTTCGCTCCTTGCCACTGGCAAGGAACTTCGGCGCGCACCACCGGTGCGCCCCACGTTCGTTCCCTTCGCTTTGCTCGGGAAGGTTCGCAACCTTCGCCGATGGCCCGGTTGCAGCACGGACTGTCTGTTTTTTACATATTTTTGCATCCATGTTAGCAGGACTGCAGAACGTCACTTTTGAATTCGGAGCCCGGGTCATCGTAAAGAACGCCACCTGGCATATCCAACCCAACGAACGCATCGGGTTGATCGGTTACAACGGAACAGGAAAATCCACTTTATTAAAATTATTCGTTGGACAGTATTCGCCGTCGGAAGGAACGGTGGAGCGAAGCCGAAGCACGACTATCGGCTATTTGCACCAGGACCTTTTGAGCTTCGAGACGGACGGATCGATCCTCGAGGTAGCGATGACCGCCTTTGAGCGGGTGCTACAACTAGAGAAAGAGATCGAGGAGCTCGGCAAAAAGCTGGAACAGGACCATGAGAACAACGATCTTCTGATCCAGTATACCGACGCGCTTCACGAAATGGATACCCTCGACGGTTATACGATCCATCACCGGACGGAAGAGATCCTCCAGGGGCTTGGTTTCGCCAATGCCGATCTGCAGCGACCCTTTCTCGAATTCAGTGGTGGCTGGCGGATGCGCGTGCTCCTGGCCAAGATGATCCTTCAACAGCCCGATCTGCTGCTGCTGGACGAACCGACCAACCACATGGATCTTCCCTCCATCGAATGGCTGGAGAAATACCTGCAGCACTATCAGGGCTCGGTGGTCATCGTGAGCCACGATAAATATTTCCTGGACCGCATGGTGACCAAGATAGTGGAAGTATATCAAAAGGAATTGCATATCTATAAGGGGAACTATAGCTATTACGAGACCGAAAAGGCGCTACGCGTGGAGCTGCAGCAGCAGGCTTTTGCCAACCAGCAGGATTATATCCGCCAACAGGAGCGCTTTATCGAGCGCTTCAAGGCCAAAGCCAGCAAAGCCGCCGCCGCGCAGAGCGCCATGAAGCGGCTGGACAAGATCGAGCGCATCGAGGAGACAGAGATCGAGCGACCCAATATCAGGATCAATTTCCGGGTAGACAAGACACCGGGCCGGGTTTTGGCGACCCTCAAACATGCCACGAAGAAATTCTCAAAACTCACCATCGTCGAGGATGCCTCCGCCGAGATCGACCGGGGTGACAAGATCGCGCTGATCGGTGCCAATGGAAAGGGGAAATCTACCCTGTTGCGGATGGTAGCCGGTGTAGAGCCTTTCGAAGGCGAACGCATCTGGGGCCACAACGTCGAGGAGAGCTTTTATGCCCAGCACCAGATGGAGGCATTGGATGGTACCAACACCCTACTCGAGGAAATGCAGACCTGCGGTAGTCAAAAGACCGATATGGAGTTGCGCGCGCTTCTCGGGTGTTTTCTCTTTAGCGGAGATGATATCGACAAAAAGATCAAGGTGCTGAGCGGTGGAGAAAAAGCCCGGATCGCGTTGGCCAAGACCATCGTGAGCAAAGCCAATTTCCTTTTGCTTGATGAACCTACCAACCACCTGGATATGCACTCCTGCGATCTTCTGATCGATGCCCTGAACAAATACGAGGGTAGTATCCTGCTGGTAAGCCACGACCGCTATTTTATCTCGAAGACCGCTAACAAGATCTGGGAGATCGACGACCATAAGATCCGCGAGTTCAAAGGAACCTATACGGAATGGGTGGAGTGGAAGGAACGAAATGTGGCTGCGAAACAGGCCGCCGCGACGGCCTCTGCGACACCGGCGCAAGCACCGGCTCAGCCCGCCGGCAAACCGGCCCAGCAAGCGACACCGGTTGTCAAATCAGCCCCTGCTGCCCCGGGCCCCACGTCAAAACCGCCCGTGCCAGCGGCTCCCATCAACAAAGAAGCCAAGAAGGAGCTGCAAAAGCAACAGCGGCTTTTCCAGGAGCTGGAACAAAAGATCGCCGAGCTCACCGGGCAAAAAGATAAGCTGGAAGCATCTCTGGCCGATCCTGCCACGTACTCGGATAAGAATAAGTTCGTCGCCGCGGAAGCAGACTATAAAAAGGCCAGTGACGAGTTGGGCAAAGCTAACCGGCAATACGAACAGGTGTTCGAGAAGATCATGGAACTAGAAAAAACACTTTGAAACCGAGCTCAACTTCTGGCCTTTTCGGGGATCAGCCGCGAGGTTCCATCCGACCATTGGAAAGACGTAAACTCCGGATGAAAAAGCCCCCTTATCTCCCAGCCTTCTGTGTGTTCTTCTTCCTTCTCTATGGAAGTGGGGCATCGGCGCAGGACACCGCCGCCCGGCCAGCCGCCTCACCGGTGAGGCAGCGGCCGAAGATAGGCTTGGTGCTGAGTGGCGGCGGCGCCAAAGGGCTGGCGCATATCGGCATCCTCAAGGCCATCGACTCTGCCGGACTCAAAGTCGACTATATCACGGGAACCAGCATGGGCAGCATCATGGGTGGCCTGTATGCCATCGGGTATTCCGCGGACAGCATCGAAAAGATAGCCAGGCATATCGACTGGGACCTGTTGCTCTCCAACCAGAGCTCCATGCGGGCGATGATCATGGACGAAAAGGATGAATATGGCAAATACGATGTGGAGCTGCCTTGGGTGGACCACTGGTTCCGTTTCGCTACCGGCGTCATCGAAGGACAGGAGCTCTGGCTGAAATTCTCGGAGCTGTTCCGGCCGGTATACAACATCAAGGACTTCTCGCATTTCTCCATCCCTTTTAAATGTATCGCCACCGATATCAGCACGGGGGAAGCCGTAGTGCTGGATACAGGCGAGATCGTGTCGGCCCTGCGCGCGAGCATGGCCATCCCCAGCGTTTTTACCGCTGTGGAATATGGCGGGCGCAAACTGGTCGATGGCGGCGTGGTCCGGAACTTTCCCGTTCGGGATGTGCGGGCAATGGGCGCCGACATCGTGATCGGCAGCGATCTCTCCGGGCCGCCCAAGACGCCCGACCAGGTAACCAATGCCTTGCAGGTCCTGTTGCAGGTCGCCTTTTTCCGCGAGGCGGCGGATACCCGAACCGAGATCCCGCTTTGTACCATTTATGTCCATCAGCCGCTCGACAAATACGGCATGGGTAATTTCGGGGAGGCAAATGCGATTATCGAAGAAGGGCTTAAAGAAGGGCGAAAGCTTTATCCCCGGCTGAAAGCGCTCGCCGATTCGCTGAATGCGATCTATGGCCCGCAGGAGATCGTGAAGGATCGTTTGCCTTCCGTCTTTCCGGTGAAGGTCTCCGCCTTTACCGTCAAAGGGCTAAAGAACACCAGTCAGGGATTTTTTATCCAGAGCATGAACCTGGAGACCAACCACTATTACACCGCCCACGATCTTTCCCGGATGGTCCGCCGTGCCTTTGGTACCCGCTACTATGACCGCATCACCTATTCGCTGGCGCCACAACCCGACGGCAGCAGCCGTGTCGATTTCGAGGTAGAAGAAAATCCGCTGACCTTCGCCAAGATCGGGCTCAACTACAACCAGTTCAGCGGCATCAGCGCGATCCTCAATCTCACCAGCCGCGATTTCTTTACGCCGACCTCGCGCGACCTGGTCACCGTCAATATCGGTCAGAACTTCCGCATGCGCGCGGAACATCTGCAATATTTCAGCCGCCGCGCCAACTTCACCTTCTCCGTCGCGCCGCAGTACGATCATTTCCAGATCACCACTTATAATAATAAGTATAAGGAGGCCGGGCTTTATGGCCAGAGCTATTTCCGCATGGACAGCCATTTCGGCTATTCCACCAACCGCAACCTGACCATTGGGCTGGGAAGCCGCTGGGAATACACCGAATACGATCCTTCGATCACCTCGAGTC
Organism: Chitinophagaceae bacterium; assembly: GCA_025934485.1. GTDB lineage: Bacteria > Bacteroidota > Bacteroidia > Chitinophagales > Chitinophagaceae > Puia. Next base: position 11,098 of record JAICXX010000042.1, on the reverse strand, counting down.
TCGATTTCAAAGGGGATAACAATTTTTTTACGAGCTATGCTTTTGTCCGTAGCAACACGCTCGACCGGCCCGTGTACCCCAAGCGCGGGTTCAAATTAAACATGGAGGCGGATCATGTCTTCGATCAGGATCCGCGGGTGCAATATTTCGCCGGCAGCCAACCCCTGAGCGACACCAGCTTTTCTTCGGCTCCCTATGAGCGTTTCCTCGTCAATTATGATCAATACGTCCGGGTGGCAGAACGCTATACGCTGGAGGCCCATCTGCAAGGCGGGTTGAACTTGCATTATCGTAACAACATTATGAACGAGTTCTCCATCGGCGGGCTCACCGACCAGTTCCATAACCAGGTGACCTTCGCCGGTCTTCGCGAAGGAACATTCTATTCCGCGAGTATTGCCGAAGGCGCCCTCGCATTGCGGTATCAGCTTTTCAACAACGTCCTCATCACCGGCAAGGCGAATGTGTTGTTCAACAACTTCATCAACAAGAGCAATTTCTTTACGACACCGGATTTCCTGTCCGGGTATGCGCTGACGTTTACGTATAATTTCGCGCTTGGCCCGCTCGAGCTCAGCGCGATGTATTGCGATCAGTCGCGTTCGGTACTGGGGTATCTGAATATTGGGATACCGTTCTAGGACCGAAGGGCAATTATAAGCGTCTAATTGTCAATTTTAGTATGGACAATCGCCATGATCTCGCGTTCTGCGGCATCGGTCTTTTCCGCGATCGCCTTCCCGCGGGCGAGGACATCGGCGACGAAGGCTTTATCGGCATACCCGGAAGCATTGATGCGCACATTGAGGAACGCCCCATGCACCGCGGTCCGGACGCAAAGCGCGCCGACGCCCGCGTCGGATACGGAGTTGGGGTTGCCATCGGCCGCCATGGCGCTGATCAATTCGAGCGAAGCGTGGGCCGTCTCCATGACGTGGAAAGGCACTTCGATGGCCGTTTTGGTAGCCGTCTGTATGGCTTCATGGCGGGCCGCTTTTTCTTCGGGTGTGCCTTTGGGCAAGCCGAATGCGCTCATGATAGCGTTGAAGGCGCGGGTGTCGGCATCCACGAGTCGAAGGAGCTCGTCTTTATATTGCTGTCCCTTTGCCGCCCAGACGCTAAACTCCGCCCAGCGGTCATCCCACCCTTTTTTATGTGCGCTGAGATTGGCCACCATGGCGCCCAATGCGGCGCCGAGCGAACCCACATAGGCAGCGATCGATCCTCCGCCGGGGGCCGGGCTTTCGCTGGCTGTTTCGTCGGCGAAATTAGCGAGCGACATCCGGATGAGCTTTTCGTCGGCCGGGTGACGTAATAAATATTCGATGATCCGTTCTTCGGGATTAAAAGGCCCCAGTTCGTCCAGGCCCATGGATAAGATCGCGATGCGGATCAGCTCTTTTTCAGAAACCCCAACACTCCGCTGTTGTTTTTCGAGGAAATATCGTCCGGCATCCAGCATCGCCTGAAGCGGGATCAAACCCACGAGCTCGCTGCCCGTGACGCGGATACCCCGCTCCGTGGCGGCGCGGCAGACCTCGTCGAAGGCCTGGTGCACGGGCGTTACCCGAAGATTGGTGAGGTTCATCGAGATCTGGGCGACACCATATTCTTCGATATACCAGCCGATGGCTTTCACCGCTTTCAGGGTTCCGGGGATTTGAGTCTTTGTGCCATCGGGTTGCGGCACGGTGCGGCCGGCCTCTCTGACATCAAACGCGATCGCATTGGCCCGGCGGGTAGACGTGGTATTGAGGTTGACATTATAGGCTACCAGGAAATCCCGTGCGCCGATCACGGCGGCGCCACGCCGGGCGTCGAACTCGGCGGGACCGAAATCGGGTTTCCATTCCGGCAGACGGATCTTTTTGAAGAACCCTTCGTATTCACCGGCGCGGATCACGGAGAGATTGTTCCGGTTCTTGTCCGGTTGTGCGGCCTCATAGAGATAGACCGGCAGGTTTAATTCTTCCCCCACCCGTTCGGCCAGCCGTTGCGCCCATGCTGCCGTCTCTTCCATGGAGATGCCCGCCACGGGGATCAGCGGGCAGACATCGGTGGCGCCCATTCGCGGATGCTCGCCTTTGTGTCCCCGCATGTCGATGACCTCCCCCGCCGTCCGGATGGCGCGGAAAGCCGCTTCCACCACGGCAGCCGGCGATCCGACAAAGGTGACCACGGTCCGGTTAGTGGCTTTTCCGGGGTCGACATTCAACAGCCGGACGCCCGGCACCGTTTCGATGACATCGGTAATCTGTTTGATCACTTCCGGCCTGCGGCCTTCGCTGAAATTAGGGACGCACTCTATGATGGGCTCCATGGGGTTCTTTAATTTTTTATTAAAAGCAATCGTATAGCTACGTAAAACAGCGGCAAATTAACTAATTTTGGGGCCGAATCAGTGGGCCATGCTAAAATCCAAAGTCACCTTATACGCTATCATAGCGTCCTTCTTCTTCCTCGGAGTATATGAAAAGAGAATGGGCGATGTCCTCGACATCCCCACCAATGCCAACAATCTCAATCAACCTCCTGCGTATATGTGTATCAGCGGCGATGTACTCATCATCGTAGCCGTGAGTCTCTTCCTCCTTTGCACCTACGCGCTCGACAAGAAATAGGGTTCTTCAGACGCTGGAAGCGGCTTGCCGGCACCTTATTCCTCGGCTTGCCGCCGTCGCGGCCGGATAAAATCCAGCGGGTTGCTGCGGAAATAGCGCCAGAGGATGCCGAGGAATTCGGGATATTCCCGAAGCCTTACGCCCCTGCTGCGGGCGGCAACGATAAACGCCAGCGAAAAGCTTACCAGGAAATTGAAGAAGCCGATACCTATGACGCCGCCCAGAACGGTGGCCAGGTACCAGGGGTTGAGGTTATGGAACCCGAGCCCATAAACGGCCAGCGACACATTCCCCGCGGAGATGGTGATATGGCGGATCTCGAATTGGATGCCGAAGATCTCGCCCCAAAATCCTGCCATGCCCAGGAAAAAACCGAGCGATATATTGCCTATCAGCATACCCGCATGTTCATCCACCCACACGGATAGCCTTTTCAGCCGCGCCGCAGGCATCGACAGCCTGAGGATGGGATGCGTTTGGAGTCGCTCGGCGATATGGCCATACCGGATCTTGTTCTGCACATAGCCCGCGATGATGCCGCTGAGGAACAGGAAGACGCCTGTATTGCAGGCATACAGCAGCGATAGACTTTGCCAGGGATGCTGGTCCATCAGCATCTTAAGGGCGGGGCCGCCGCTGACCAGCTTATGGCCGAAGATCTTATCATATCCCCAGGCCAGGAACCAGGCGCCGGGAAACACGATGACCAGGTTACCCACGAAAGAAGCGATCTGGCTGCGGCTCACCTTGGCGACGGTGACCGCGAGGTTATAGAGATTCGGTTGATGGGCATTCTTCCGCATATCGAGCGAACTTGCCACGGCGCTGGCCGTGAACGCCGGCTGCTTCGTCGCAAGGGTGGTATGCGTCTCTTCGATAAGGATAAAGCCAAGACTGTAGTTGATGCTGTAGACAAAGCCATGCCAGAAGATAGCCATTGGCACCTTAGTGAGCAGATTCTTGATCAGCACTACCAGGCAGATCCAGGCGCCGCCGCCCATGGCGCTGCGCAGCATGCCGCGGTATTCCGCCCACGTCGAGGTGATGTATTTGCTGCCTTTGGCTCCTTTGTGTTCCGCGATCTGATAGGCCAGATACCACAAGGACTGCGACGCGAATTCGAGGATACTATTCCTGCGGTTCTCGTTACGGATCAGCATCCGGAAGAAATCCACGAACCGGCCCGTGTCAAACCTATGCTCACCATCCAGAAGGTCCATCAGAATGGAGATGCGCTCCAACCGGTTTTCGAGCAGGAGCAGCATATAGGTCTGGTGCAGTGACGCGCCCTGTGTCCCGTGGTTCTCGCGAACGTAACCGATGCATTCGTGACACCAGCCGATCACCTGTTTGAGCCGGTCCGCCGTCTCGGACATCGGCTCGCCGGCATCGGGCGGCGCATCGACCCGTGCATCCAGCGGAGCATCGGGCGGCGCCTCCAGCACCGTTTCGAGCTCACGGATAGCATAGTTCTGCAATACAAAAGGGTTCTCTTCGCGGTAGGGTGTGGGCAGATAGTTCAGCACGTCTTTTTCCAACCCGAGCTGTGCGACCTGGAAGGAGAGCGTGTTGAGCGCCAGGAACAGCTGCCGTAGGATGCGGCTGTCGTCGATATGCAGCGAAAGACCCAGGGTCTCGAAGAAGGCGATCCAGTCCGCACGGGGAATGTCTTCGACCCAGATATAATCGGAGTTTCGGAAGAACACGCGGTTGAGCACATAGAGGAAATCGTTCCTGGACTGAAATGGAGGCAGCAGCTTATGCCGAAGCCGGCCGAATAGTTCCTGCCAGAAGCCGCGGGCTAGCGGGATGCCGCTCTCCATAAGCGCCGAGGACAAGTCGGTGTGTATGAGCTGGGAAAGGATGGCATGTTGCAGATTGCTCCGGACAAAGGCATTGTCCTGCAGTGTGGTCGTTAGCTTACGGAGGTTCTCCGCCGCGGTGCGATGTCCGCGGCGGCCGCGACGTCCGGGGCGGGGCCGGACCGCAGAAAAAAAGCCTACGAGAAGATCCAGCCCCGCGGCGCTATCGGCAATAGAAAGAACAGCGCTGCGGTGGGATATGGTTTCGATGACATCGGGTTTGGTCTTTTTTCGGCGGCCGACCATAAAATTGTTTTAGTTGATAAACTCCCCGCGTATCAATACCCGCCCGACAAGATTGGTCCCGAAAGCATAGGGAAGATAGGCCAGCGAGGGTACCGGCCGTGTGATGATCAGGTTGGCCATTTTGCCCGGGGTGATGCTGCCGAGCTGATCACCCATGGATAGCGCATAGGCGCCGTTGAGGGTCGCGGCATTGATCGCCTCTTCCGGTAACATCCGCATGCCCGTGCAGGCCATCGCGATCACCAGGTTCATATTGCCGCTGGGGGAGGAACCCGGGTTGTAATCCGAAGCGAGCGCGATCCGGCAGCCCGCATCGATCAGCTTGCGTGCCGGCTGAAAAGGCATCCGCAGAAAGAACGCCGCCGTTGGCAGCAGGGTGCCAATAGTGTCGGAGGCGGCGAGTGTGGTGATCGCCGCGTCATTCATGCTCTCCAGATGATCCACCGACAACGCACCGAGTCGAACCCCCACCTCTACCCCACCCGAGCAATGCAGCTGATTGGCGTGGAGCTTGGCTGAGAGTCCTATCCGCTGGCCCGCCCGGACGATCCGCTCCGTCTCGGCCGGGCTGAAAAAGCCTTCTTCACAAAAGACGTCGATATAGTCGGCCAGTCCCCCGGCCGCGATCGCGGGGAGCATGTCACCTATGATCTTTTCGATATAGCCTTCGTGGTTCTCGCGAAACGCCGCCGGATAGGTATGTGCACCCAAAAAGGTGGCGCGTATGGGAACACGCGACCGCTCCCTGAGCTTTTTGATCACGCGCAGCATCTTGAGTTCGCTTTCTACCGTCAATCCATATCCGCTTTTGATCTCGATGGCGCCGGTACCCAGCCGGGTGAGTTCCTGTAATCGCTGCCAGGCTTCGGCAAACAAGCTGTCTTCCGAAGTTTCAGCGAGTCGCCTTGCGCTGTTGAGGATGCCGCCGCCTTTTGCATTGATCTCGGCATAGCTCAGGCCTTTGATCTTGTCGACGAATTCGGCTTCACGGCTTCCTGAAAAAACGAGATGGGTGTGACTGTCGACCCAGGCCGGCAACACCAGGCAGCCGCTCACATCGAGTGCGGTGTCGGTCCCCAGGAGCAGGCGCAGGTCGGGTGGCAAAGCCTGCATCGCGCCAAAGGCGGCGATACGGTCGTCTTCGAGCTGGAGCCAGGCGTCATCGATCACCGGCAGCTCAGCCAATTCGGCGCCCCGCAGGGGATGGCTGCGCATACGCGTGTTGACCAGCTGCCGGATATTGTAGAGGAGACGGGTTGACATGCCCTAAGATAGTGTTTCCGGGCTGCTATAAAAAATCTGCTTTATCCAGTTTGCGCGAGATGCGGCAGGCGGCGTTGATCAATCCTACATGGCTATAGGTCTGCGGGAAATTGCCCCACTGCGAGCCGTCGATCGTCGCATCCTCACTGAAGATACCCAAATGATTTGAAAAGGTAAGCAGCTGATCGAGATTGCGCATCGCATCGTCCACCCTGCCGACACAGGCGAGGGCATCGACATACCAAAAGGCGCATACGAGGAAGGTGCTTTCCGGGAATCCGAAATCATCGTAGTGTTTATAGCGGTAGAAGAGTCCTTTGTCCGAAAGCAGCTCTTTTTCCAGCGCGGCAATATGATCGCGCGCGCGTTCCCCTTTGTGATCGAGATAGTCCATGGTGATCATGCTGAGGGTGCTGGCGTCGAGATTCACGGTGCCGATGGCCTGCGTATAGAGTTTCCGAAGCGGGTCATAGGCCCGGCTGATCAGTCTGTCCGCATCCTCTGCCAGCCGCAGCGCCTTGCGCATCAGCCCCTGGTCGCCGAAGATAGCCGCGATCTTATAAGCCGCCTTGGCGCCTGCCCAGTGGAACAGCAACGTATAGGTATGCACCTGTTCCGCGTTGCGGAACTCCCAAAGACCGCTGTCCGGCATCTCGAGGGTCCGTTCGATCTGCGCCAGCAGCCAGGGCACGATGCGGCGATAGCTGCTCTTGCGCAGAAAGATCAGCCGTTTGTCCGAATACAAAGGCAGCAGCGATACGAGCACCTGTCCGTATACATCGTGCTGGCTCTGGATATAGGCCTTGTTGCCGACACGCACGGGTTTGTTGCCGAGATAGCCGGGAAGATCGAGCGTCATCTCGAAGAGTTTCTGCTCGCCCGCGATCGAATACAACGGCTGGAGCGAGTCGGTGGCGCTGTGCAGGATGTTGTAGATGAAATCGAAATATTTTTCGAGCTCCTCGAAATGCCCGATCTGGTTAAAGGCGCGGAGCGTATAATGCGCGTCGCGAAACCAGCAATAACGGTAGTCCCAGTTACGTGTGCTGTCGTGGAATTCCGGGAGGCTGGTGGTACCCGAGGCGATGATGCCGCCCGTGTCCTCATACTGGTGCAGCTTCAGGACCAGGGCGCTGCGGATGATCTCTTCCTGATAGATATCTGGCAGGTAGGAGCTTTTGATCCAGGATTGCCAGTCTTCCACCGTCTTGCGGATAAACTCTTCGGCCGTTTCCTTTAGCGGCGCCTCCAGCGGCTCGCCATAGGTGAGCACGAGATAACGATCCTGATCGAGGATGAAGGATTTCTCTTTTTGCACATAGGTCAGCGGCACGTCCGTCGTCAGCCGCACCTGCTGTTCGAGGTTCAGATAGCGGATATGGTTGCTCGCCATCACGGATTCCGGGATAACCTTTCCGTAATCGCCACGTGGCTGGCAGCACACAATGATAGCGGGGGTCCCTTCCAGCAGCTCTATCTTCCGCACCAGCATCAGCGGACGGAACTGTCTGTCGTAGATGCGCATGCGCGGCGCGCAGTCTTTGACGAGGAACCGGCCATCGCTACAGGTGAACTCGGTACAAAGGACATTGCTGTTGGTGACATAGCTCTGCCGGACGGTGTAGTCCTCATCGGCAGGCCGCACATAAAAATGACCGCCGTTCTCTTCATCGAGCAGGCTGCCGAAAAGCGAAGGGCTGTCGAAACGGGGGAGGCACATCCATTTGACGTCGGCCCCCGTGTCAATATACGCCAGGTAGCTACAATTTCCGACGATGCCCATGTTGTACTTATGCACTGGTATTGTATTTCTAAGCCAAGGACTCCGGCTCAGCGGTTGCAAGCGAGCCTTTTGTTTCCGTAATGGTGTTTAATAGCGGCAGCACCTGCTGTTGTGACAGGACGGTATACTGGGCGGCCGTCGCACCGGTGTTGACTTTGATGGTGTAGGCTTCGCCTTCGAGGGCCTTGAACATATCCTCGTCGGTGGTATCGTCGCCCATGCATAGCACAAAGTCCGGGTCCGTCTCGCCGATGATGCGCAGGGCGGTAGCGCCTTTGTCAAAACCGGCGATGCGAACCTCGATGACCTTGTTGCCGTCGATCACCTGCAGGGTAGTATTCTGGATCATTTGAGAGAGTGTGTTGAGCAATTCCCGGGACCGGGAGAAACCGAGACCGGTTTGCGTATTTCGATAGTGCCAGGCGATCGTGTTGGTCTTTTCTTCGATAAAGCTGCCGGCGCAACGCAGGACGAAGAGTTGCATCATGCGGCGGATCTCATCTTTCCACATATCCGAGACGGAGACCATTTGCTGCCAGGTGGAGTTGCGCATCTTGAAGCTGGCACCGTGTTCCGCCACCAGCGTGATGGGCAGCCCGCCGAGCCAGCGGTCCAGGGATGGGATATCGCGTCCGCTGATGACGACCACATGATTACGCGTATCCGAAGAAAGCCGGGACAGGAGCTCCTTGACGGCATTATCCGGCGCCGCCTCGGAAGGTATGCGCGAGAATGGGACAAGGGTACCGTCGTAGTCGAGGAGGATACAACGGTTCTTCGAGCGCAGATAATGACGACGGATGCCGGCGGTAGCCTTTTCATCCAGCAGCTTCACGGCCTGTTTTCGTTGTTCCTGCTTGACCTGTGCGAGCTGGTCCATGAAATCGTTGACCCATTTGAAGACATCGTATTCCTGTAACCGCCGTTGCATCAGCGACATGCGGTTCCGTTGTTCATAGATCGGCATCGCCAGCGCCCGGGTGATGGAAGAGGCCACGTCCGTGACATCGGTGGGGTTCACCAGGATGGCCTCGCTAAGCTCGGCGGCGGCTCCCGCCAGTTCGCTGAGGATCAGGACGCCGCGGCCCGTAGAGCAGGCCACATATTCTTTGGCCACGAGGTTCATCCCGTCGCGGAGCGGGGTGATCAGCGCCACGTCGGCGGCCTGGTACAGCGCGATCATTTCCTTGAAGGGAAGATGGTTGTACCGGTAGATCACGGGTTGCCAGCTGATGCTCGAGAACCTCCCGTTAATGGTGCCTACTTTTTCCTCGATCTGTTTTTTCCGGTCGTTATAGGCAGGTATCGTGTCCCGGGAGGGGACGATGTTGAGGATGAAGACCATCTTCTCCCGCCATTCCGGGTAGCGCTCCAGGAAATATTCGAACCCGTTGAGTCTGTTCATGAGCCCTTTAGTATAATCCAGCCGGTCTACCGAGAAGATGATCTTTTTATCTTCCAGGTTGGCCCGGATCTTTCGGCACTGCTCCTCCACTTCCGGATCGGTGGCGGCGCCGTGGAATTTATTGTAGTCGATGCCGATGGGGAACAAGTCGATGCGGATCAGCCGGTCCAGGTACTGAAGATTATGGAAGTGGTTGTCGACGCCGAGCAGCATCTTTACCGATTGCTGGAAATGCTGGACATAGTCGTATGTATGGAAGCCGATGAGGTCGGCGCCCATGACGCCATGCAACAGTGTCTTCTTCCATTCGGTGGGCATCAGGCGAAAGATCTCGTAAGAAGGGAAGGGGATGTGCAGGAAGAAGCCGATCGTGGCATCCGGTTTCTTCGTCCGGAGCAGATGCGGCAGGATCATCAGCTGATAATCGTGGATCCATACCTGGTCCCCGGGTTCCAGCAAAGGCGCGATCCTTTCCGCAAACAATTGGTTTACTTGCACATACGCCTCGAAATATTGATTTTCGTATTCAGCGAGCGAGGAAAAATAGTGGAACAACGGCCAGAGCACGGAGTTGGAGAACCCACTGTAGTACTTGTCATAGAGCTCTTTATCCACAAACACCGGCAGGATGCCGAAATCATGGTCCTCCGCATGCGCGGCCAAGACCTGATCCCAATCATCCTGGGGAAAATCGGCCACACCCATCCACATTTTTTCCGTGAGCTCACCCCGCCCGGCCGTTGTGTTCTCGAAAAAGCTTTTTATCGCAGAGACCAGTCCGCCAGAGCTTTGGCGAAGGCTGACCTTGTCGCCGTCCTTGTCCAGCGAGAAAGGCAATCTATTGGATATTATGATCAAACGGCCCATGCCCTATTTGCTCAACAATAGGGCCAAACCTAAAAGGTGCCACGGATTCCTTGGCCGCGGAGGGTAAATTCCCGACGATCCGGGGGCCCCAAACAAAAGGGCCTCAGACCTGGCATACCCAAAAAAAAGGCCCTCCGTGAGGAGGGCCCGGGATAAGTGAGTCGGGAGTATCTTAGTGCGCCGTTATGGGCGTTGCTTTTATACTGTTCGAATTGATCTGATAGCTGGAAGCGAGCGCGGCGATCTCATTTGCGTTGAGCACGCGGTTGTACAAGCGGACATTATCCAGCTTGCCATTCATGTTCAACGGTTGGCCGCCCCACCAGCCGCCGATGACGATCTGCGAACCGGGGCACCAGTTGGATTCCGTGCCGAGACCCGTGCGGCTCTTCACCAGTCGCCCGTTGAGATACACCTTTAACGACCCTCTGTGATAGATCGCGACGGCATTGTACCAGGCGCCTACCTGGGGGATCAGGTTGGTGGTATCTACGATGCTGTAATTGTCGTTCCGTCCATAACCGGAGCAGCCGATGCTGACATCCTCCGAGCCCACCGCAAAGTTATTTATACCGTTGCCCAGCGAGATGCCCGACGAGATGCTGGGACCTTCGCCGGTATTGGGGTCCACCATGCTGAGGAAGTATTGCTGGATGTTGTTCACATTGACCATGAACCCATAGCTGAGCGACCAGGCCGTATCGAATTTGATCGAGCCATTGTTAGTCACATAGACCATTTCGCCGTTGCCCGTTGCGCCGAATGCGCTGTTCGCATACCCGTGTTCGTCATAGGTCAGCACGTTGGCGGTGGCTGACGTCGGGTTCCCGTTACCGCTGGAGTCGGCTATGCTCCCGTTAAAGGGCAAGTAGAGCAACAGACCCTTGGTCAGGCTAACGGTGGTATCGGCAGGCGGCGGCGTCACCTGCGTGTTGCCTGCCAGCTGCGAGATCTCGTCGGTCGTCAGGACGCGGTTATACAACCGGATCTCATCGATCTTACCATTGAGGCTCTCATTATCCTGGTCCCACCAGTAACCGACATTGATGGT
>JAICXX010000065.1 GCA_025934485.1 Chitinophagaceae bacterium | reverse complement strand
CTCCAGCGATGGTCAGCCATGTTGGCGTGTCCGTGGGGCCGCTCAGGGAAATACGACGGCCCAAAGCGCTCTCGCCGGGCCAGTATCGCTTGGCAAGCGCTTCGTTCACGATGATGACGCCCGGAGAGCCGGCTTCGTCCGAGGAAGCGAAGTCGCGCCCTTCGCGCAAGGGAATTCGCATTGCCTGGAAATAGCCGGGCCGTACGACGCGGTAGGTTGCGGAGGGCGTTTGGCCGGAGGCCAATCATTAGCCGCGCCGGGGACGTGTTTAGTTTTTCAAGAAAAACATGGCTCCGGGGGCGCGTGAAGGCTGCAAATTAAGCAATCATATTTAACTTGCAGACACAAATAGGATGGATGAATATATTGATCGCGGACAGCGGCGCCACCAAGTGCGAGTGGTGTCTGCTCTATAACGGCAAGACAAAAAAGATAGACACGCAGGGTATCAGTCCTTATTTTCTGGATGTCGCCGGGATCGGTGAGGTCATTAGCCGGGAGCTGTTGCCGGGGTTGGGTAAGGCATCGGTGGATGTGGTATATTTCTATGGCACGGGCCTCATGAGCACCGATAATCAGAAGATCATCCAAAAAGCTATCCGTCAGAGTTTTCCGGGCGCCAGGGTACATGTGACGCATGATCTTTTGGGGGCGGCGATAGCGCTATGCGGATCATCCAGGGGAATGGCTTGTAACCTGGGTACAGGGAGCTTTTCCTGCTATTTTGATGGAAGAAAGATAGCAAAGAGCAGTCCCGGACTCGGCTATGTCCTCGGGGATGAAGGGAGCGGAGCCTACCTGGGTAAAAAGGTGATACAGTACTATCTTTATAATACTTTTGACGAAGAGCTGAGGTATAAGTTTGACGCCAAATACGTTACGAACCGGCAGGAGATACTGGAAAATGTATACAAAAAACCCCTTCCGAACCGTTATCTTGCTTCTTTTACCCTCTTCCTGATGGAGAACCGCGGCCATTATATGATCGAAAATATCATCGAGGATGGGCTAAATGATTTTTTCTTTAGTCATTTGTGCAAATACCGGGAAAGCTGGAAATTACCCATTCATTTTGTCGGCGGAGTGGCCTTTGGATTCAAGGATGTGGTCAGGGACCTTTGTCACACCTATGAATTTGAAATGGGGGTGATCTTGCGCAAACCTATGGATGGGCTTATTAAATTTCATCAACAAAAAAAATCTTAAGCGGACCACAGGTCCGCTGGCCGAAGGCCCATCATCAGCCATGCACCGGGGGATGGGTAAATTTTCGGCAAACCATCCCCGGTGCGCTCTAACGAATGCCCTTTGACAAGGTTACCGAAGAGGAAAGTTATTATCATGACCTGGATAAGATGACTATCCGGGAGATATTGTCTGGTATCAATGCGGAGGACAAGACCGTCCCTTATGCCGTGGAGAAAGCGATCCCGCAAATAGAGAAGCTGGTGGCCGCCATTACCGATAAGATGCTGGCCGGTGGCCGGCTGTTCTATCTTGGCGCCGGGACCAGCGGCCGGCTGGGCGTGCTGGATGCCAGCGAGATCCCGCCGACCTATGGTATGCCTTTTGATCTGATCATCGGCATTATCGCGGGGGGAGAAACGGCCATCCGCAAGCCGGTGGAGAATGCCGAGGACGACAGCCGGCAGGGCTGGCTGGATTTGGAGGAATGGGGAGTAACCGACAAGGATGTCGTGGTGGGCGTGGCGGCCAGCGGTACAACGCCGTATGTCATCGGGGCCCTGGAAGAATGCCGGAAGCGGAATATCTCTACGGGGTGTATCGTTTGCAACCCTGGCAGCCCCATTGCGGAGCGCGCCGATTATCCCATCGAGGTTGTCGTAGGCCCGGAATTTGTAACCGGGAGCACGCGGATGAAAAGCGGTACTGCCCAAAAGCTGGTATTGAACATGTTGTCTACCACTGTGATGATCCGGATCGGCCGGGTGGAGGACAACAAAATGGTCAATATGCAATTGACGAACAGCAAAATCATCGACCGCGGGACCAGGATGGTGATGGAAAGCACGGGGCTCACGGATTATGAAAAAGCGAAGGAACTATTGCTGCGATCGGGAAGTGTTAAAAAAGCCGTAGATTCGGCGACTACGTAAAAGAAGTCTATGCACGAGATTGAACCTTTTTATAACTGGCGCCATATCTATGTGAGCGAGGAGGACGAGCGATCGCCTTTTTATGGAAGGGTTTATTCGGAATTTGAATTCTCACAAACAATTTATAATTATTATATCCATCCGCAATGGGATGATTTCGGGTCACGCACGTTGTATTGCAAAGTGTTGCTTGCGGATTATGATGAGCACTATGTCGTCATCGAGCTTTTTGGCGAGTGGAACGATGCTATCGAGAACGATATCATGAATCTGAAGCGGGAGGTGACGGACAAGTTCTTCGAATTCGGGATCACGAAATTCATTTTGATCGCGGAGAATGTGTTGAATTTCCACAGCAGTGACAAAGATTATTATGAGGAATGGTTCGAAGAGGTCACGGATGCGGGTGGATGGATCGTTTGCCTGAACATGCCGGAGCAGACGCAGCATGATTTCCGGAAGGCGAAGCTGAACCGGTTCATTGAGCTGGTGGAGCTGGAGAACTGGCGGACCTATAAGCCGTTCCATTTATTCAAGCTGCTCGATCAGCAGATCATGCAGCGACTGGAATAATAAGGTGGAGTGCGAAAAGATTGCGGTCCGATGACTTCCGGTCCGGGTCGGGAAAAATAAATTTGGAGATTTGAGATAAGTCGCTAATTTTGGTGCACTGATATGATCACAAAGAAGGCATACCGTTATTTTTATTTTTTCTTTTACTTCTACTTTACGGGTAGACCGGGATTGCTTTTGTTAACAAAGAACTAAACGAAAAAAAATTAACATAAAGAGTCCCGGTCAAAAGCCGGGACTTTTGCATTCGCTAAAGTCCGCGCGAGGCGCGGGGCCGCCGGGGACGGCGCATCCGCAAGGACAATCAATTTTGGATATGGCAACAACAAGGGTTTCTATTCAGGGGTACGAAGGCAGTTTTCATCAGGTGGCGGCCCGGCAATTCTTTGGGAATGAGGTGGAAGTCATTACGTGTGCGACGTTCCGGGATGTGGTCCGGATCGCAGCCAATAGGGAGGAAAGCGACGGTGGGGTGATGGCTATCGAGAATTCGATCGCCGGTAGTATCCTGCCCAACTACAATCTTTTGCAGAAAAGCGATCTCAAGGTAGTAGGGGAGATCTATCTGCAGATCGGTCAGAACCTCCTGGTGAATCCGGGGGTGCGGCTGGAGGATATCCGGGAGGTGCATAGTCATCCCATGGCCCTGCTGCAATGTATAGATTATTTGGAGCGAAATCCGCAATGGAAGCTGGTGGAAACGGAGGATACGGCGCTTAGCGCCAAACATTTGCAACAGCATCGCAGCAAGCACATTGCAGCCATTGCCAGTGATCTGGCGGCGCAGTTGTTTGGGCTGGATATCCTGGGACCGAATATCCAAACGATGAAGAACAACTATACCCGTTTTTTAATCCTGCAGCGGACGGATGTGGCCAGGGCTGTGAATGATCCCGACAAGGCGTCCGTGAATTTTCATACGGACCATAGTCGCGGGAGTCTGGCGCGGGTGTTGACGAAGATCGCGGATGGCGGTATCAATCTGAGCAAGCTGCAGTCCATGCCGATCCCGGGGAGCGACTGGGAGTATTCGTTCCATGCCGATATGGAATTCGAGGGACTGGAGCAGTTCCACCGGGTCATCGAGGAGATCAAGCCTATTACGGCGGAGCTGAAGATCTATGGGACGTACAAGAAGGGGAGGACCGTATAGAAGAATACGCTAAAGTCGGTAGGCCTTCGGCCCGCACCATTGGTGCGGCCCTTGGCCGCGGGCTTCGCCCGTGGACAAACCGCCTCCGGCGGTTTCAGGGGACGTATAAAAAAGGAAGAACAGTATAATATATGAAAACAGCCAAGAGACTCGACGGTATCGGCGAATACTATTTCTCGCAAAAGCTTCGGGAGATCGACGAGCTGAATAAGCAGGGTAAGAATGTGATCAACCTGGGCATCGGCAGTCCCGACTTGCCGCCGCATCCGGATGTTATCCGGGTGCTACAGGAAGAAAGCCCTAAGCCGAATGTGCATGCGTATCAGAGCTACAAGGGATCGCCTGTATTACGGACTGCCATCGCTGCCTGGTACAAGCGTTGGTATGACGTCGAGCTGAATCCGGATACCGAGATCTTGCCGCTCATCGGTTCGAAGGAAGGGATCATGCATATCTGCATGACGTATCTGGATGAAGGGGATGGGGCGCTGGTACCGAACCCGGGTTATCCCACCTATCGGAGTGCGGTTAAGCTGGCCGGTGGGGAATGCGTGGATTATTCGCTTACCCCCGGGAGTGGATGGTATCCCGATTTCGATGAGCTCGAGAACCTGGTCAGGAGTCAGGGCCGTATCAAGCTGATGTGGGTGAACTATCCGCATATGCCTACGGGGAACCTGCCGGATAAGGGATTGTTCGAGCGGCTGGTTGCCTTTGGGAAAAAACATGGGATACTGATCTGTCATGACAATCCTTATAGTTTTATTTTGAATGATAATCCGATGAGCCTGTTGAGCGTTCCCGGTGCCAAAGACGTCGTAGTCGAGCTGAATTCGCTTAGCAAATCGCAGAATATGGCCGGCTGGCGGGTCGGGACGCTGAGTGGTGCAAAAGAGCGGATCGACGAGGTTTTGCGGTTCAAGAGCAATATGGACAGCGGGATGTTCCTGCCGTTGCAGCTGGCGGCGGCGAAGGCATTGTCGCTGGGTAAGGAGTGGTATGACAGCGTGAATGCGGTCTATCGTGAGCGCAGGGTCAAGGTTTTCGAGCTGCTGGAATTGCTCGGTTGCGAATTCAGCAAGGAGCAGGTAGGGATGTTCGTTTGGGCCAGGATCCCTGCTTCTTACTCCGATGGGTATGCGTTGAGTGATAAGGTGCTGTACGAGTGCGGGGTGTTCATCACGCCGGGGGGGATATTCGGGTCTGCTGGGAAGGGGTATGTGCGGGTGAGCCTTTGTGCGCCGGTGGTGAAATTTCAGGAGAGTATCGAACGGATAAAAGCAAAAGCACTATAATGTTCGATTCAATAACAATCGTGGGGGTGGGGTTGATCAGCGGCAGCTTTAGCCTGGCCCTGAAAGACAAAGCTTTGGTGCGCAATGTGATCGGTGTAAGCCGGACCCCCGAGAGTGTCAAAAAAGCATTGGATCTGGGGCTGATCGACGAGGCGCTGCCGCTGGCGGAGGCCGTGAAAAAGAGCGATCTGATCTATGTCGCCATTCCCGTGGATGTCACGATCCCGGTGATGAAGCAGATCATGGACCTGGTGACCGACAGGCAGATCGTGGCGGATGCGGGTTCCACCAAAGGGGCTTTGTGTGCGAGTCTGGCCGGTCACCCTATGCGTGGCAGGTTTGTGGCCATGCACCCGATGTGGGGGACCGAATACAGCGGGCCGGAGGCGGCGGTGCGGGATGCTTTCCGGGGCAGGGCCTGCGTGATCTGTGAAAAGGAGAAGAGCGCGCCGGATGCTGTGGGGACCATGGAGGGGCTGTACAGGGATATGGGCATGCATATGGTTTACATGGACGCCGACGCGCATGACATGCACGCTGCATACATTAGCCACATTTCGCATATCACTTCTTTCGCGCTAGCTAATACGGTGTTGGAGAAGGAGAAAGAGGAGAGCGCGATCTTCGAGCTGGCGGGAGGTGGTTTTGAGAGTACGGTGCGGCTGGCGAAGAGTAACCCGTCGATGTGGCTGCCGATCTTTATGCAGAACAGGGAGCACGTGCTGGATGTTTTGAATGAGCACATTACGCAGCTGCGGAAATTCAAGAGTTGTCTGGAAAAGGAAAATGGGGAGTATTTGCGGGAGCTCATGGAGAATGCGAATAAGATCAAGAGAATCATTAAATAAGGGCAGAATGGCGAAGGGGCATTTTTCGCTGGAACCCGCGGCCAATTCCGTACCTTTGCGGCAAATTGAAAAGGATATGATGACATTCGAAGGGTTAGGTCTGGAACCCCGGCTGGTACAGGCTACCGATGCACTGGGGTTCAAGCAACCGACGCCCATACAGGAGCAGGCCATTCCTGTATTGTTAAGCGGGACAAAAGACCTGGTAGGATTGGCACAGACAGGCACTGGAAAGACCGCGGCTTTCGGCCTGCCGCTTTTGCAGCTGGTAGATGCGGCGCAGAAATACCCGCAGGCGCTGGTGGTTTGCCCGACACGGGAATTGTGTATGCAGATCGTAACTGAAGTGGAGCTATTCAAGAAGTTCATGCCAGGGATGCATGTGCTGGCTGTGTATGGCGGTACGTCTATCGGGTTGCAGATCAGGGATTTGCGGCGAGGTGTCCAAATTGTGGTCGCGACGCCGGGGCGGTTGATCGATCTCATAGAACGGAAGGCGATCAACCTGGAGCAGATCAACTATGTGGTGCTGGATGAGGCGGATGAGATGCTGAACATGGGTTTCCAGGACGACATCGAGTTCATCCTGCAGAACACCCCCAAACGGGATGCAACGTGGCTGTTCAGCGCGACGATGCCGCCCGAGATCCGCAGGGTCAGCAAGAAATATATGCAGACACCGATGGAGATCACGGTGGGCAAGGTCAATACGGCGAATAAGAATATCGATCACCAATATTATGTGACGAATGCACATCATCGCTACGAGACGTTAAAACGGATCATCGATTTCAACCCGGGTATCTATGGGATCATCTTTACCCGGACCAAGGTGGATGCGCAGACGATCGCGGAGAAGCTTACGAGGGAAGGATACGACATCGATGCGTTGCATGGCGATCTGACGCAGCAGCAGCGAGACAAGGTGATGGGGGAATTCCGGGATAAGACATTGCAGCTGCTGATCGCCACGGATGTGGCGGCGCGGGGGATCGATGTAAAGGAGATCACGCATGTGATCAACTATGAGTTACCGGATGATGTAGAGGTATATACGCACAGAAGTGGCCGGACGGGAAGGGCGGGCAGTACGGGGATCGCGTTGTCCATTGTGCATAGCAGGGAGATCGGGAAGCTGCGGCAGATCGAGCGGATCGTGCAGAACCAGTTCCATAAGATGGAGATTCCGAGTGGGAAGGATGTTTGCCGGAAGCAGTTCTTTTCGTTTATGGACAAGTTGCTGCAAACGGATATCAGCCACGGGGATTATGAGAGTTATGTGCCGATGCTGGCGGAGAAATTTGCCGAAGTGAGCAAGGAGGAAGTGTTGAAAAGGGTGGCGGCGATGGAGTTCGACCGTTTTTTGAAATACTATGAGAATGCCGAAGACCTGAACGTGCGTGAACGGGACCGGGGCCGGGATGTCGGCCGGGACCGCGACCAGCGCGGCGGCGACAGAAGAGAATCTGGCCGGGGAGAAACCCGGACGCGCGGCCGGGAATATGCCAACGGCGGCGGCGGCGATTATGCGAAGTTATTTGTGAACCTGGGAACGAAAGACGGGTTCTACAAGGCGAGCTTCCTGCAGTTCATCCTGGATATGAGTGATCTGCGGAAGGAGGTGCTGGGACGGATCGATATGAAGGAGATGAACACCTGGATCGAGATCGATAAACGGGCCGCGGCGCAGATGATCCGGGCTATCGATGGAAAGAATTATAAAGGCCGGCGCATCCGGATGAATGATGCGAATAGTAAATAACAAATAACACCGAACGAGCCGGAGGCTCGTTGGCAAATCAACTTGAAATGGAAGCAACAGCAACTAAGAGTGCAAAGGAAGTTGTCCAGGCAGCCTGGAATAAACGTCCGTTGATCATTTCCGGACCCTGCAGCGCAGAGACGGAAGAGCAAACCGTGGAGACCATGACCCGGCTGGCGAAGACCGGCAAGGTCGATATTGTACGCGCCGGCATCTGGAAGCCGCGTACCCGTCCCGGTAGCTTTGAGGGCATCGGAACGAAAGGGTTGCCCTGGTTACAGCGGGGAAAGAGCCTTACGGGGTTGCCCGTGGCCGTGGAAGTTGCTACTGCCAAGCAGGTGGAAGATGCGTTGCATTTCGATGTGGACGTGCTGTGGATCGGGGCCCGTACGACGGTAAACCCCTTCAGTGTACAGGATGTGGCCGATGCCCTTCGCGGGGTGGATGTACCTGTCCTTATTAAAAACCCGATCAACCCTGATATTGAACTTTGGACCGGGGCCGTTGAACGGGTTGCCAAGGCCGGGATCAAACAAATTGGTCTTATCCACCGCGGGTTTAGCTCGTATGGTAATACCGAATACCGCAATGCCCCCATGTGGCATCTGGCAATCGAAATGAAACGCCGTTCGCCGGGGCTGATGATGATCAACGATCCGTCGCATATCAGCGGCCGTCGTGACATCCTGCTGGATGTAGCCCAAAAAGCGATCGACCTGGATATGGATGGATTGATCATCGAGACGCATATCGATCCCGACAATGCCTGGAGCGATGCCAAACAGCAGATCACGCCCGAGCGGCTGGCCGAGCTATTGGACAGCATCAAATGGCGGCATGAGACCACGACACAGCAGGATTTCAACTCGGCATTGGAAAAACTGCGTGACCAGATCGACCATATCGATGACGAGCTGATCCAGCTTTTGGGCCAGCGAATGAAGATCGCCGACAGGGTTGGTCAGTACAAGAAAGACAATAATATTACCATTCTGCAGACCAACCGTTGGAATTCCATCCTGGAAAAGGCATTCGCAAAAGGTGAAAAGCTCAATTTGAGCAAAGAGTTCATCACCAAGTACTATGACGCCGTCCATATGGAGTCCATCAACCATCAGAACAAGATCATGAACAGTTAGGGCCAATGGTAATCCTCTATGCGCATGTGATCTGGAGCGTACGCGGGCGGGAAGCGCTGCTGAGCAAGGCAGTCAGACGGGTGCTTTTCGTGCATATGCCCAGGGAGAGTGCGGAGAAGGGGATCAGGATCGTGGCGATCGATGGTTCCGACGACCATGTCCACTGTTTGTTGCAATTAATGCCGTCCCAAAATTTATCGCAGGTTGTGAAGAGCATCCGGAGTTCGTCGATGGCCTGGTTGAACGAGACACGGCTGTTGAATGCGGAGTTCGCGTGGGAAGAGGACTACTATGCCTATTCGGTGAGCCCGAGCGGGGTCAAGCAGGTGATCGAGTTTATCGGCAAACAGGAAGAATATCATAAAACAAAGGGGTTGGATAGTGAGCTAGAGATTTTTGAACGGTTTAAGGACTCTTTAGCATGAACAAATTACAGTATAAATTCTCGGGCAAGACGACGACCTACTATCTGGATGCCGATCTTTCCTATCTCGGGAAGCTGGTCGATCAGGATCACACGGTGCTGATCACCGACGAGCATATCTTTTCAAAACAGCAAAAGCGTTTTGGCGGCTGGAATACTATCGTCATCAATGCCGGCGAGCAATTCAAAGTACAGGAAACGGTGGATTCGATCATCACGCAGCTGATCGAGCTTGGAGCCGACCGGAAGACGACGCTGGTAGGTATTGGCGGCGGCGTGGTGACCGACATTACCGGATATGTAGCGGCTATCTATATGCGCGGACTGTCTGTGGGTTATGTGCCTACGTCGATCCTGGCCATGGTTGATGCGGCGATCGGCGGGAAGAACGGCATCGACGTAGGGATGTACAAGAACATGGTGGGCATCATCCGGCAGCCGCAGTTCCTGCTGTATGACTACAGCCTGTTGAAATCGCTGCCGAAAGAAGAATGGGTGAACGGGTTTGCCGAAGTGATCAAACACGCGGCGATCAAAGACGCCGCGCTGTTCAAAGAGTTGGAAAAGAACAAGCTGAGCACCTATCAGCGTGATAAGAGTGCATTGGCGAAGCTGATCCGGCGGAATGTCGTGATCAAGTCCGATGTCGTGGAGAAGGACGAGTTCGAGCAAAGTGAGCGGCGGCTGCTCAATTTCGGGCATACGCTGGGACATGCTATAGAAAACCTTTATGAGCTTTCGCATGGGCAGGCCATTTCGATCGGGATGGTGGCGGCCTGTATGATCTCCGAGCAATTCACACCTTTCGGAGATACGGATCGGGTTATCGACACGCTAAAACGGTATGGATTGCCTACGCTCGCCGAATTCGACACCAAGGAAGTCATGAATGTGCTGAAGATGGATAAAAAAAAGGTGCGGGACTCGATGAATTATGTTTTGTTGAATAAGATCGGACAGGGCGTGGTGAAACAGATACCGATAGTAGAACTGGAAAAATTATTGCAAAGTATTATAACCGCAAGATGATAACTACGATACATCCGGGTGTATTGGGCGGCGTGATCCTGGCGCCCGCCTCGAAAAGCAGTATGCAGCGGGCCTGTGCGGCGGCTTTGTTGAGGGCAGGCGAGACGGTGATCCATCATCCGGGACATTCGAATGACGATAAGGCGGCGTTGCGCGTGATCCAGGCGCTGGGTGCGAAGGTAGAGACGCTGGCCGACGGAAGCCTGCTGGTCAGTAGTGCGGGTAAGGTCGGGGGGGCCGAAGAGGTGAACTGCGGCGAGAGCGGACTAGGTTTACGGATGTTTGCGCCGATCATCGGGCTGAGCGATCGCGCGATACGAGTCGTCGGTGAAGGGAGCCTGGTCAGACGGCCCATGGATTTTTTTGACGAGATCTTTCCGCAGTTGGGGATACGGTTGGTTTCGAACGGTGGTAAGCTGCCGTTGGAAATTCAGGGCCCGTTGCAGCCGCGCGATATCGAGATCGACGGGTCGTTGAGCTCGCAATTCCTCACGGGACTGTTGTTCGGCTTTGCGGCGGCGGGTGCGCCGGGTGTGACGATCAGGGTGCGCGATCTTAAGAGCAAGCCATATATCGATCTCACGCTGCAGGTGATGAAGCATTTTGGTTGGGAGATCGGGAATGACAATTATGAAGCCTTTACTTTTCCGAAGGCGGGCACGCGGAAGTCGGACGGCCCGGCGGGGGCCAACGCGGCCCGCGATTATACGATAGAAGGCGATTGGAGTGGCGGGGCGTTCCTGCTGGTGGCAGGGGCCATTGCGGGACCGGTGACGGTGCGGGGATTGGATACGTCTTCGACGCAGGCGGATAAGGCGATCGTGCGGGCCATTTGTGATGCCGGCGCTTTCTTCGAGGACCGGGAGGATGGAATGGTAGTAGGACCCGCGGCGCGTGCGGGCGGCGATGGGCGCGGCTTGCATGCTTTCCGGTTCGATGCCACGGATTGTCCGGATCTTTTCCCGCCGCTGGTAGCGTTGGCTTCTTTTTGCAGCGGGACGACGGAGATACTCGGGGTGAGCCGGCTGGCGCATAAGGAGAGTGACCGCGGAGTGACCCTGCAGGACGAGTTTGGGAAGATGGGTGTGAAGATCGAGCTGGATGGGAACCGGATGCTGGTACATGGAGGCGGTATGGTGAAGGGCGCTAAAGTACATTCCCGCCATGACCATCGGATCGCGATGGCCTGTGCAGTGGCGGCGTTGAAGGCGGCGGGGCCGGTGACCATCGAGGAGGCGGATGCGATCAACAAATCGTATCCTGATTTCTACTTTCATTTACAGCAATTAGGAGCGCAAGTAAACATACAAGCATGAACAGTTTTGGCCGTCTTTTCCGCGTGAACATCTTTGGCGAATCCCATGGGGAGAGCGTCGGTGTCAACATCGACGGGGTCCCGGCGGGGTTATCGCTGCCGCTGGAGGATTTTCTACCCGACCTCGAACGGAGGAAGGGGGGGATACAAAAGGGTACGACGCCGCGCAAAGAGGACGATCTGCCGATCTTCAAGAGCGGCTTGTTCCATGGTAGGAGCACGGGGTCGCCGATCACGATCCTTTTTGAGAACAACAATACGCGTTCGGGTGATTACGAGAAACAGCGGGCTGTGCCGCGGCCGGGGCATGCAGATTTTGTCGCGCATGAAAAGTTTGGTGGGTTCGAGGATTATAGAGGCGGTGGACCTTTTAGTGCGCGGCTGACGGTGGGGCTTGTGGCGGCAGGGGTGATCGCTAAGAAATTAATGCGTGATGCCACGGTCACCGCGACGATCCTGGAGATAGGTGGCGAGCCGGATCCGGACAAGGGCCTGCAGAAGGCCATCGATGCCAAGGACTCTATCGGCGGGATCATCGAATGCCGCGTGAGCGGGTTGCCGGTGGGGTTGGGCGAGCCTTTTTGGGATTCGGTGGAGTCGCTGGTCGCCCACGCGATCTTTGCTATTCCTGCGGTGCGGGGCGTTGAATTCGGGACGGGGTTTGCGGCGGCACGGCTATTCGGCAGCGAGCACAATGATGCTATCGAAGATATGCAGGGGCATACCCGGACAAACCATGCCGGTGGCGTTGTCGGCGGGATCACCAATGGCAACGAACTGGTCTTCCGGCTGGCGATCAAGCCTACTTCGTCCACGCCCAAGGACCAGCGAACGCTCAATTGGGAGACGGGACAGCAGGAAACGTTTTCGGTCAAGGGAAGACACGATCTGTGTGTCGCGCTGCGCGCACCCGTGATCGTGGAGGCGGTTACGGCGATCGTCCTGGCCGATCTTTTGCTGCTGGAACAGCGGGTGCATAGAGTGGTGGGGAAGTGATTTTTTTCCGTAAATTATTGAAATGGTTAATGTATCTTACCGTTCAAATGAACTATCGAGAGCTTCGTAGCTTAAAATTTACCCTGATTTTCCTGATACCGGCGATCTTTTTGGGCTGTCATGGCAAGCAGAGCTCCGTGGCCAGCGATGATGTCAAGTCTCCTGCGCAAATGGATGCCCACGTAGGGTCCGATCTGAAATCCATGTTGGAATACACTGCGGACAACAAGGACCGGCTGAACGACTCCGTGTCGCTGGTCTACCGCCGGCTGGAAGACAGCGTTTACGGCGGCAATAATTATTCGCCGATCTGGAGCGAAAAGGAACAATGGCTGCCGCTGGCCGACAGCCTGTTGCAGTTCATCGACAGCAGCAAAAATTACGGTCTTTTCCCCAGCGATTATCATTACAATGCCCTGGCTTTTTTCCGCCGCATCATCAGGGAGGATACCATGGCACGCAAGAATGCCGCGATCTGGACCCGGGCCGACCTTTTGTTGACCGATGCTTTTTTTAGCCTCGTGAAGGACCTGAAACAGGGGAGGTTGCCTTACGACAGTGTAACGCTGCGTAAGGACTCGGTTCTTTCCGATAGCGTCTTCCTGCAAACCCTCACCCGGGCCCAGCAAAATCGGGGTATTTATGCTGCCCTGGACAGCCTGGAGCCGAGACATCCCGGGTATGACTCGTTAAAGGCGTATCTCCGGGATTTCCTGGCTACCGCGCATTTTAAAAATTTCACGTGGCTGGAGTATCCCTATGAAAAAAAGGATTCCGCGGCTTTTGCAATGGCTCTCACGAAGCGGCTAAAGGAATCGGGGTATCTGGATTCCGCCGTCAATCAACCCGATACGGCCACCCTGGCCCGGGCCATCCGCGCCTACCAGACGAACAATAAGCTCAAGGTTACGGGGAAGGTCTATGGTGACATGGTGTCCATGATGAACAATGCTTCGGACTGGGAGAAGTTCAAGCGGATCGCCATCAATATGGACCGGTATAAGCATTTGCCCGATACCATGCCCAAGATCTATGTCTGGGTGGATCTGCCGGCCTTTATGTTACAGGTGGTGGATTCGGATTCGGTAGCCCTGGAATCGAAGGTGATCGTTGGGGCGCCCAAGACGCGGACTCCGTTGCTGACCAGCGAGATCTCGAACTTCGTGACCTACCCGCAATGGACGGTTCCGGAGAGCATCATTTTCAAGGAGATGTTGCCGGCGATCAAGCGGGATGGGATCTCTTACCTGGTCAAGCAGAACCTGATGGTGGTGGACGACAGGGACAGTGTACGCGATCCTTCGACCATCAACTGGCGAAGGTTGAATAAGAACAATTTCCCCTACCAGCTCAAGCAACGACAAGGTGATGATAACTCGTTGGGTGTGATGAAGTTCAACTTCCGGAATAAGTATGATGTGTATCTTCATGATACGAATGGCCGGTGGATGTTCGACAAGACCTTCCGGGCGCTGAGTCATGGTTGTGTACGGGTAAAAGAATGGCGGAAGCTAAGCGCTTTCCTTATTCGCAATGACACAATGCGTTATCACCCCGATACGTTAAAGGCCTGGATACAGCGGCAGGAGAAGCATACGGTGTGGGGTTTTGCCAGGGTCCCGATCTTTCTGCGGTATTACACGGTGGAAGGCAAGAAGGGAAAGCTGGTGTTTCATGACGATATCTATGGCGAAGATAAGGCGTTGAGGAACAGGTATTTTGCGAATGAGCCGATTATGTAAGCCGCGCGTCCGATCCTATTAAATCCAATATACATGGTTGTAAGGCTATTCAAACTGCTTGTCGTTTTCTTTTTGCCGGTGGCCGTTTTGGGCCAGGCGAAGAAGGCTAAGAAAAAGGAAATTCCCAAAGTGCAATATGGCACGGCGAGCTATTATGCCAATAAGTTCGAAGGACGCAAGACGTATACCGATGAGATCTTCAGACAGGACAGTCTCACGGGGGCCAGCAATACACTTCCGATGCATACCTGGGTCAAGGTGACCAATCTCCGCAATCATAAGGCTGTCTATGTCCGCATCAATGACAAGATGCATCCCCGGAACAGACGGATCATCGATCTTAGCCGGGCCGCAGCCACCGTTCTGGGTTTTTGCGGTAAAGGGCTCACAAAAGTAAGGATCGATGTCTACGGCAAAAAAAAGCCGCCGGAAGCTGATGATGAAATAGCTGTCCAGCGGCCAGAGTAGGATTAATTTTTCATTTTCTTAAACACACTGATAGTGCCGCTTGTAGAAACATGCAGCAGGTAAGTCGCTTTCGGCGTGAGCATGGTGACAAAGTAGGTGACCGCATCATTAGGATCGTTGTATTCTATGGCATCCCTGACGACACCGCCGGAGTATTGGTCTTTGAGGTTGAGTTGCGCAGCCACGGGCAGATTGGCCATGGTGAGGGGGCGGCAGGTGGCCAGCAAATTCCCTTCCACATCGTAAAAGGCCTGTAAATTCATCTCGTTCCACACGAAACTTACTTCTGTGAATTGTCCCTTAACTTTGTAGCTGATATTGGTAGCCTGAGGGAACTGATGTTTGAAGTTCGAGCTGCCGATAAAATTCAGATCACCGGGGTTAGCATTGGCTGCGCCGATGACGGAGAGGAAAAGTATAACGGCAATAGATAGGTGTCGCATAAAATTGGTGTTTTGTTGTATCCTATATGACTAATGCAATGCCAAACTGGTTACACGTGCGTAAGCCATTGATTGTTAAGAATGTCTCTTTTTAGTGGGATGGAGAGAGTGTACGGTTTCGGACGATAGACTGTTCGATTTAGGACATTAACCGGTGATTATAGAAAAGGGTCGGCTGGCGCCGACCCTCTTTTTTTTAATGATGTCCGAAAAGTTTTTTGAAGAAACCTTCCTTCTTTTTTGGAGGCGGCGGGTTCTTGTCGGCGTCGGTGACGGTGATATGGACCGAGCCTTCCTTGCTGGTCCGATTAGCCTCCTGCAATATCTTTTGTTCTTCGGGGCTGAGTTTTGAATCGATGGGTACAGATGGCGGGCTGGTGTCGAGATATTTATTCGCATTGCTGCTGCCCTGGTTGGCCCCTTCGGCTCCTGCGGGGGCGATCCGTTCGATAGTCTGTTCCGGATCTATCTCGCGATGCATGTCTTCGGGCGGGAGGAAGCGTGCGTTGCGGTCGATGCCGAGCGTTTTATCGCTGAGTACTTTGGAGAAGAAGTATTCCCAGATAGGACGGGCGGCCTGTGCGCCGTAGCCGAGTCCGCTTTCGAGATGGATGAAACGATCGTCGCAGCCGATCCAGGCGCCGGCCATTAGCTGCGGGGTATAGCCCATGAACCAAGCATCGGAGTTGTCATTGGTGGTGCCGGTCTTGCCGCCCATTTCCGCTACGTCGAGGCGGTTGCGCAGACCTGCGGCGGTGCCGAAGTCTACGGGGCCCTGCATCATGCGGGCCATGGTGTAGGCCGTGTTCGCGCTGATGACCTCTTTGCGTACGACCTTGGTGTCGAAGCGGTCCAGTACGTTCCCGTTCTTGTCTTCAATCCGGGAGATATAGTAAGGCTTCGTGCTGAAGCCGCCGCTGGGGAAGATCGTATAACCCCAAAGCATTTCGAATAGCGAGAGGTCGCAGGCGCCGAGGGCCATGGAAGGATAGGGATCGATCTTCGTGGGGATGCCGATCTGGCTGATGTAATCGGCAAAGCGTTTGGGGCCTACCTGTTTCATGATATAGGCGGCGACGCCGTTGATCGACCAGGCGAGACCGGAGGCCATGGTCATGGAGCCCCCTTCGTGTCTATCGGCGCGCGCCGGTACGTAACCGAAGCCGGGGAAATATTGCTGGCTGGTCTCGCATTCCGTTTCCGGCGTGAAATTATAATCTTCGATCCCGAGGCTGTAGAGGAAGGGCTTGATCGCGCTACCTACCTGGCGTTTCGTATTGATGTTGACGTGATCGTACTTATAGGTCTTGAAGTCGATGCCGCCTACCCAGGCTTTTACCGCACCGGTGACGGGGTCCATGACCATGAAGGCGGTCTGGAGCATCTCCTGGTTGTATTTGATGGAGTCGAGCGGCGTCATCACGGTGTCTTTCTCTCTTTTGGTATTCCAGGCGAAGACCTTCATGGCTACGGGCTGGTTGAAGGTCTTGCGGATATCGGCGTCGCTGAGGCCGTCGTCTTCCTCATTGTGCCAGCGTTCGCTGTTGCGCATGGCCGCGTCGAGGATATTCATGTGGTCCTTCCAGATGAGGCCTTTGCGGATATCGTATTGAGAGCTGAGGGCGCGTTGAAGGAGCGGCATCTGTTTAGCAACCGCCTCGTCAGCGTAGAGCTGCATGCGCGGATTGATAGTCGTATAAATTTTCAAGCCGTCGGTGTATAGGTTATAGGGCTGGCCGGTAGCGGGATTCTTATGTTCCTTGCACCATCTCTGCAGATCGTTTCGGAGCACGTCTCTGAAGTATGGAGCGAGGCCATTGTTCTCATCGATCTTTTTGTAGTTGCTCATGTCGATGGGCTGGATCTTCCATTTAGTGGCTTCGGGTACGGTGAGGAAGTTGTTCTTCACCATTTGGTTGATCACGGTATTGCGCCGGTCGATGGCCATTTTGGGATTGCGCCGGGGATTGTACAGGGTATTGCCTTTGAGCATCCCGATGAGCACGGCGGCTTCGTCGACGGTGAGGCGGTCCGGCTCCTTATTGAAGAAGGTACGGGAGGCGTTGCGGATGCCGTAGATATTATCGCCGAACGGGACTTCATTGAGATAGAGGGCAAGGATCTCCTGTTTTGTGAAGTTGCGTTCCAGCTTGATGGCGATGATCCATTCCTTGAGTTTTTCGATAAAGCGGCGGACGAAGTTTTTCGACCCTTGTTCGAGGAGGTTTTTCGCCAGCTGCTGGGTGATGGTGCTGCCGCCGCCGTCGCGGCCCAGCTTGAGGACTGCGCGCATCACAGAATAACCGTCTATGCCGGAGTGTTCGTAGAATCTTTCGTCTTCGGTGGCGATGAGAGCGTTGACGACATTGGGCGAGATGTCTTTGAATTCGACGTTGCTGCGATTGCCTTTGTCTTTATAGTATTTACCCATGGGGGTACCGTCTTCGGCGAAGACTTCGGTAGCCAGGGTGATGGAGGGGTTCTCGAGTTCCTTGAGTGAAGGCAGGGAGCCGAAGACGCCCAGGTTGATCAGGATCAGAAACAAGATGAAGGCCCCTAGACCATAGAAAAAGATCTTCCAGAAAATACGGACGAATTTATTTGTCGATGTCATATTGTCGAGGTCATAACTGCAAATTTAAAACTTACCCGGATAGGCTGCCGACAGGAATTTCTGGTAGGCGGGCATATCCTTGTTGTTCAGCAGTAGTTCAAGGTTGGCGTCGGATATGATCAGGAAGGTGTATTTGCCCGTGGGCATCCAGGGGATAATGGCCCTTGGCGCCATGGGTTTTACATTCCTGATATAATCCAGGGCTCCGCCCGCATCCGGGAAATTGCCGATAACGACCAGTTTGAGTGAATCGTTGAGGGAAGCATTTTGTGTCTTGAGGCCCAGGCTATAGTAGTTCTCGGTATTGTAGCGGCCGAAGGCGTTGCCGGCTTCGTTGACATATACAGGATCTACTTTATTGAGCACCAGGATCACCGAATGAGGCTTGTCCGGGGTCAGGGAGAATACCGAGTTGAGTGTACGCAATTTTGCTGCCAATTGTGCCGTATCGGCCCTTAATTTAGCCTGGGCCGCGGCCACGGAGTCCGCCTGCGCTTTGATCAGCGCCGCTTTGGCGGAATCGGCCTGTGCCAGTGCCAGGGCCTTGGCCAGGGAATCCTGCAGGTGTTTGAGGCTGGCCAGCTTGCCGGCGTCCATGGAGATGCCGTTCTTCGCCGAGTCTGCGTCGAGCTTACCGCCGATGGCTCCTGCCATGGAGGGTTTGGCGGTGACTTTGGCGAGGGCCTGTTCACGTTGTTTGGCGCGGGCCCAGTCGGAGGTGCTATCCACCTTGAGCATGTTGGAATCGTTGCGGACCAGCCGGGGCCGGTTGTCGGCGGGACGGACGGAGGTGGAAGTATCGATGTTTTCGTCTTCGTCTTTGGCGCGGGTAACCTGCAGGTTGGTAAGATAGGCTTCGATTTGCCGGCGGCGGCCGAGCACGTCGATAAGGGTGGCTGCCTTGGCTGCCATGGGTGTCTTTGGCCACCGCATCTCGATGGTCGAAAGGATGTTCTTGGCCTTATCGTCGAGACGGTTGTGGATATAGTAGACGGATTGGATATACAGCAACTGGGGAGTCCAGTACTTATCGCCGTAGAGACTGTCGGCTATTTTTTTCATGGCTTCGGCTTCGTCGAAGCGGCCTTCGATGTAGGCGGTGTAGACGTTTTCATACTGATGGGTGGCATCGATGCGGCGATTCTCTTCGGCCATGCCAACGGTATCGGGATGGGTAATGCGACCGGTATAGGCACCGTTGGGATATTTTTCCTGCAGGAGGCGAAGGATGCGCGCCGCATTCGCTTCGTCGCCGAGCTGTTTATAGCAGTAGTATTCGTTGAACAGGGATTGTTCCCGGCGGTTGGTCGCGGGAAATTTCGTCAGCAGGGTGTCGTAGGCGTTGATGGCGTAGGGGTAATCGGGTATACCATCCTGTAAGGTCCGGCCGAGGGTGAACAGGGCGCCTTCGATGGAGTCCATGGATTTCCGGAGCTTATCCGGGGACAGCGGGAGATGGCTGAGCAGGGTCTTGTAGTCGATCTTGTTGGCCGAGGCCGCGGCTTTGGCGGCGCTATCGGAGAGGTCGGGTCTTCCCGGCCTGCCGGGGACGCCCGTTTTCATGATCGAGGAGATCTGCCAGTTGTCGACATTGGGCCGGGTGCCCCATTTCGTGCGGAAGTCGGAATAGCCTTTGGATACGAGGGTGGAGTTATCGAAGTACCACGCGGACGAGGAGCCGTTGCTGAACAGGTCGGGAACTGCGTTGTTGTTCCTGATCGGCGCGTTGTTGGAGCCGCTATCCGCCTCGTCGCGAAGGCCTTGTTGGCGCCGGAGATAGCGGACCAGTTTTTTGATATAGGCGTCGCGTTGCGCCGGCGGGAGGGCGGCGATGCGTTGCAGGCTGTCCTGGCGGTCGATGACGTCGAGGTTGTGGACGATGATGGTCAGGGCGGTCTTGCGATCGGGCAGCCAACTGATGTCACCCAGGGTAGCGGCTTCGGGGCCGTTGAGGGTGAGGCTATCGTAGAAGCTTTTGGCAGACCGGTAGTCCTTGGCTTCGAAGGACAGGTTGGCCAGCTGTAAAAAGGCTTTATCGCGTTGCTGGTTGGCGGAGCCCACGGTGTATTTGATACAAAGCCGGAGGAAGGCGATGGCGCCGGCTTTGTTGTGCCGTTCCAGCTCCATTTGGGCGGCGGTATAGTAGATGATGTCGCGGTAGGCGGCGTAGCGGTCGCGGTGGGCCATTTTGACGAGGGCCGCTATGTTTTTGGTGATATAGTCCTGGCTGGCGTCCTTGTTCTGGCGGATGGCGTTGAGCCGGGCGTAAACGTCGAGAATGGGGTTATAGGTATGGCTGACGCAGCGTTCGAAGAAGGTTTTGGCCATGTAGTTGTTGCTATCCTTTTCGTAGAGCTGGCCGATGAGGTATTCCCAGCGCGCCTGTTCTTCCCGGCTGTCCGCGGCGGGGAGAGCTTTTTCGAGGAAGATGGCGGCACTGTCGCTGATGCCCTGCTGGTAATACCAGAGTGCGCGCACCTCGTTGAGACTGGCGGTGAGCCGGGGTGGGAACTGCGGGTCATGGAGAAGGATCTGGATGAGGGCGGAGGCTTCGGCATATTTATCCTGGGCGATATAGTTGCGGATCTTCCAGATGAGGCCGTCGTTGCGGCTGGGTGGAACGGAGAAGGCCTTTTGGAGGATGTTGGGATTTTCTTTAGTGGAGACGACGCTGGCATTGTTGCCCTGGACCTCGTTCTCGTTGCTGCCGATGGGCAGGTAATAGGCGTCCTTGTCGCGCGGGGCGAAGGCCCAGTTGAGGAACTGGAGGCTGATATAGGCCGAGTCGAAGTCTTTTTTGTAATAATAGGTCTCGCCGACGAGGAGATAAAGATTATCGATCCAATCGTTCCGGGTATCGTGGATGAGGATACCCATGGTGCATTTGTAGATCACCGAATCGAGGTCCCGTCGCTGGGCGGCGGTAGCGTCCAGGCTGTAATTATAAAAGCTGATCAGTTTGGAATAGTCTTCATGGTAGCCCAGCTTGGCCCGGGCGACGATCATTTTTAACTTTTCGTTGGCGTTGAACCAATAGTTGTAGTGGGTGATGGTGTTCTGGATGAAGCGGCGGCTTTTTTTGAATTTCTTGCCGTTGTTGGAGGTTTCGGAGGCGAGGGTGCGGTTCTCGAATCTTGCAGGTTTGGTGAGGTCATAATCGACGCCAACCTGGGCCGAAACGGCCAGGTAAAGGAAAGAAAATACCCCTAATAGCAATAACTTACTATATGACACGTTGCAAATAACGCCTATAACTACATTTCAGGAAATTTATTTTATCTTGTAGGCGTATTCAATAATTTTAAACAGGGCTGCCGAAGCAGTATTGTATCGTTCCCAATTAATCCTATATGGCAATGGCTAAATTCAACGCCAACTCCACCTTAAAACGTCTTCAGAATCGCTATCGGCTTGTCGTGATGAACGACGATACTTATGAAGAGGTGGTCACCTTCAAATTATCGCGGTTGAGTGTCTACACTGTTCTCTGCACGATTTTTGTATTGTTGACGGGGTTGACGGTAGCGTTGATCGTTTTTACCCCCCTGAAGCTGTATATTCCGGGGTATGGCGATGTGAACAATACGCGGGACCTCCGTGAACTAAAAATAAGGACTGATTCGTTAGAGCAGGAAGTACGGTATAAGGATCAGTACCTGGAAAGTATTCGTAATGTATTGCAGGGGAATACGACGGTGAAGCTGGATACGACTACTTTAAAAATCCCTAAACCCGAGAAAATAAATGACTAAAATCCATATTTATTATGTTTAACGGAAAAACAAAATCTGACTCCTTTGA
This sequence comes from Chitinophagaceae bacterium, assembly GCA_025934485.1. Taxonomy (GTDB): domain Bacteria; phylum Bacteroidota; class Bacteroidia; order Chitinophagales; family Chitinophagaceae; genus Puia. The sequence goes on along the minus strand of JAICXX010000065.1, from coordinate 8,316 downwards.
GATCGGGGCCGCCCCTGTAAGCGCGAGTGCAAGCCTGATCGGCGCGGGTACTACCATGAAAGGTGATATTACCAGCAATGGTGACCTGCGTATCGATGGAACCCTGGTAGGCAACATCAACTGTTCCGCCAGGGTGGTTATCGGCGCCAACGGGAATGTACAGGGTGATATCCATGGTCAGCAGGCTGATATCATGGGAAAGGTCACCGGCACCATCAAGGTAAAGGATCTCCTGATGTTGAAAGGTGGCAGCACTGTCAACGGCAATCTGGAGGCGTCCAAGCTGCAGATTGAGCCGACGGCGAATTTCAACGGCCAGTGTCATATGACTACGCCGCCCGCTACGGCAGCAGCCGGTTCCGGCAAAACTTCCGAGAGCAAGAAGGAATCGACGAAATTCGAGGCCGCTATAGGGTAGCGGTTTAAAAAGCTTATGCCCAAGGATCCTGGTTCTCCATCCGGAGATGATGGTTCTTCCGGTGGTCCGAGTGACCGCCGCAAGGAATTATTGCGTTATGCGGGGTTGTCCTCGGAGGTGGTAGCTTCCGTGGGTATCTCCGTGTTCCTGGGGATGAAGGCGGATAAATGGCTGAAGCTTTCTTTTCCAATCCTTTCCTGGGCGTTACCTTTGCTGGTAATCGTGGTCTTGCTGATCAATTTGATCCGGCAGGGTACGGGTAAGAAAAATGGAAAGTAAAGCAATCGTTCGGGCGTATCAGCCTATTTTATTGATCTTTATCGTTTTAGAGGCGGCCTTTCTCCTGCTTGCGGCATTGTTGCTGGCGTGGGGGATCGACTACCGGGTGCTAATGACCGGCAATGTATTGTTGTTCGCGGTGACGACTATCTCTTTTGTGCTCTATATCAAAGGGTTACGTAACCAGAATCCGCATGTTTTTGTTCGGGTCATGATCGGCAGCATGCTGGTCAAATTCTTTGTGTGTCTGATCGCGGTAATGATCTATGGGATGATTGCCCGGGCAGCGGTGAACCGAAACGGGGTCCTGGGTTGTTTTGTGCTTTACGTGATCTACACGTATCTGGAGGTGCGGATGCTGCTCCGGATGACTAAACGGTCCCGTGGACCGTTCGCCGAAGGCGAGTCATAAGAGGGCCGCGCTGGAGGGCCGATATTTGATCTTCGGACCGGAAGCGCGTGCCAAACAAGCCTAAAAATGTCTAAGAAAGAAGCGCCTATCGAATATCTGAGTCGCTGGATACCTGAAAAGGCGGCCCAGCTGAGCCTTGACTACCTTAATCATTATCATGTCCATCTGACGATCACGCGGGAGCGCAAGAGTGTGTTGGGAGATTACCGGCATGCCACACACGCCAACAACCACCGGATCAGTGTCAATGGCAATCTGAATTCCTATTCTTTCCTCATCACGCTGATCCATGAGCTGGCGCACCTGGTGACCTTTATGGAACATGGAAACCGCGTGCAGTCGCATGGCAAGGAATGGAAGGGCATCTACCGGAAGATGCTGGAGGAATATATCCGGCTGGGCGTTTTTCCCAAGGATATCCTGTCTGCCCTGAAGAAGAGCCTGCATAATCTGCCGGCCAGCAGTTGTGCAGACGAGGATCTGATGCGGGTGCTGAAGGGGTATGATGAGCACGCAGGGGATCTGATATTGGTGGAACAAATCCCCGAGGGGGCATGTTTTAGCCTGGAGGATCAGCGGGTCTTCCGAAAAGGAAAAAAATTAAGAAAAAGGTACCAATGTGTGGAATTGGCGACAGGAAAATTGTATCTTTTCAGTCCAATCTACGAAGTTAAACCGGCTTCCTAGGAACTATCCCTAGCCCCCTGCACCCAACCCCTTAATCCCTGAGAATGTGTTATGCCGATATAGTCGGTTGCTGAATTTTTGTTGGTCGCCCGTTTTTGATCCATTCCTGCTATTGCGCTGCTTGAGCACGCTAGAGATCTTTCAAGAGCCAAAGGGAACAGCCATAATGGCCTGTATTTCCCATGGCGTGATCCAGGTGGTGAAAGCCAAATCTTTCGTAGATGGATACGGCTTTCTCCAATTCTGGCATTGTTTCGATGTAGACTTGGGTATACCCTGCCTGCCGGGCGAAGTCCAGGCAGGCTTCTATGAGCTGTTTTCCCAGCCCGCGGCCGCGGGCGATGGGCGCCAGATACATTTTTACCAGTTCGCATACTCCTGCCGGTAATCCTGCGGAGGGATAGATCCCGCCGCCGCCAGCTATTTGGCCATCGAGCAGACCGACATGATAGCGGCGGCCGGGCAGTTGGAAGTTTTCATACATATCGTCGGTGGCGGCATCGTAGTAGGCCGTGCCGGGTCTGTCGACACCAAATTCCGTGAGGCTGTTTCGGATGATGGCTGCTATGGAGGGGTTGTCCGCCGGCTGGATGGGGCGGATCGCGATGGTGTTCATGTGATCGCTAAGGTAGCGATTAATCTAGTTTAGCTCAGCATGGCGATCACCCCGTAGAGGATCGCGATGGAGACGATGAGGATGCCGATGAAAGGCTTGTCTGCGTGTTTCATACGTTATTAATGATTTTTTAAAGGTCGTATGGAACCTCGCGGCTGGTGTCCGGATGTGGGCGATCGGCTGGGCTCGGTTTCATAGTTTTGCGGTTCTTAGTTTTTCCTTAAATAGTGGATTATACCGTGATAACGGTGGCTCACGGCTCCTTAGTATGCCTTTGCATTTCTTAATGTGCGAGGAGGCAGGTGAGGCGGCCGGAGGTGTCGCAAAGCAACGGAAAGCTAAGCTGCGTGCAGCGATAGACGACCGGCTGGTGGCGGTTCCTGCCCAGGCTTGTGAAGCCGGAGTGTTCGAGGACGCCGACCCGAGGATCTTCGGAACGCATATGGTTGGTGGTGGTGATGACCTGGTCGATCCCGGGGTGATCGAGCAGGCTGCCTATGCAGGTCTGGAAGCCCGGCAGGTTCATGGGATCATTAGTGGAGGTATAAAAACAATAGATACCTACGGTGCCCGGTTCGCCGATGTAAGCCGGCAGGAGGTCCATTTGGACGGGTGGATGGATCTCGAGAAGGAAGAGCGGACGATCCAGGTAGGAGACCAAATAGGCGCCGAAGACCTCTTCTTCGTTGGTTTCCATGCTATCGTAAATCTCCCAAAGTCCTTCGTCGGGATAGGACTGAAGGGCGGAACCGTAAAATTCTTTGCGAAAGATCTCCCGGACGAGAGCGCGGTCCGTGTCTTTACATACAGGGCGGACACTAAAATCCCTGTTCAATGGATTGAAGGTTAAAGTAAACATGGCGATCGGTGGTTTGTATAGCCACTAATAGCGGTCTTAACCAAGAAAAGCGAGAGGGTCAGTAACAGCCAGTAAGAATGGGTAGAACGAGTGATCGTTACGAAGATCAGCTAAAAAAACAGAAAATAGAAATTTGCCCGCTGCTATCGCACGGTTCTGTTACTATTTTGTAAGAAAATCTAAGGGTTAACTACTAATTACGGATGATTTGGGGTTAAAAAAAGGGCATTTTGGGGGTTTGGTCACAGGTCGGAATAGTCCGCAGGGTGCAGGAAGACGATGTCGACGTGGGAGACATTGTGCTGGTACTGCGGTTCGGCTACAAGCTGTTTCCAGAAGGGGTCGCTGTTGAAGTCCTTCCAGTGCTGTTCCCGGGCGGCCATATTGTCGAAGGAGGTCATGTACATAAGGTTGGGCATATGGCTGCCGGCGAGGACGCTCGCATAGAAAACGGCGTTGAAGCCGAGACGGGCGAAAAGGGGGATCTCGCCACCGGCATTGAACATCTGCACTTTGCCCGCAAAATATCTTTCGGTGGGACCTTCGTAAGAGCGAAGCTCATAGATGCGCTCGGTCTTAGGGCCCCGCAGGGTTTTGGGCGCTGCATGGCGAGGCATATCGGGGAAGGCCTGGAGAAGGATCGATTCCATGCGAAGATAGGGCGTGTTATCAAAGGTCGCTTCGATATAGGCTGCGCCCGCGGTGTTGTACTCCGCATCCTTGTCGAGCGAGGCCTGGAGGTTGGTGTATTGTTCGAGAGACTTGAAAGGGATGAGCATATAGACCTTTTTGACCGCGGCGGTGTCGTTGCCGACCGGTTTGAACACGCCGATGCCGGCGATCCCAAGACGATGAAGGGCCGGCAGCAGGGCGGTTTGGAGATAGGCGTCCAGCCGGCTTTCCTGGCTGGCATTCTTTAGTTGATAGATACGAATGGAGTAGAATTCCCGGCTGGGGCCGGAGGCAAAAATGGTCGATGGAAGGGATATGGCTAATAGAATGATAATGAAGATATTTCTCATATGTGTGAACTAATTTGCGTCGGTAAATGTAACATAGTGTGAAGTTTTTAACAAAAACTTGGAGGGGCTAAGAAAATAATTATCGGGGAATAGGTCTATCTTGGCGCACTCCTGACTGAATATGCGCTACGTTATCGCTCCATTATTGCTAATCTTCCTGTGTTCGCTGTCTTGCAGCGCGCAGCAGTTCCTAACGGGAAAGATCTACAAAAAGAACAGCAATGAGACATTGCTGTCTGTAAGTATCCACAACATTACGGCTAACCGTTATGACCTGAGTGATGAGGACGGCAGCTACCATATCCAGGCTGCACCCGGAGATCATATCTCCTTTTCCTCGGTGGGGTATCGGGCAGATACCGTTACGGTTACGGCATCGTTGCTGACGGCGGCGTTTAATCTCTATATGGATATCCGGCCGCAGGAGCTGCAGGCCGTTCGGGTAGGGGAATTTAGCAATTACCAATTGGATTCGATGGACCGGCGGAAGGAATATGCGTGGGTCTATGAGCATGACAATACGCCTCGGCTTGCGCACGATCGCCAGGGTTCGGACGGGGTGGGGGTAACGCTGAACATCTTCCGCAACTCTTCGAGTGCTGCCAAGCAGCGGGTCCATCTGGAGAAGCGGCTGGCGAAAGAGGAAGAGGATTATTACGTCGATTTCCGATACAATGAAAGTTATGTCACCAAGATCACCCATCTCAAGGGGGATTCGCTCAAGGAATTCATGCGGCGTTACCGGCCTTCCTATGACTATTGCAGGAAGGCGGCGAATGTAGACATCCTCGTCTACATCAATGACAGCTATAAGCAATACATGAAGACGGAGGATCAATGATAAATTGATTTATATTTTTCTTGAATCAATGTCTTTTCAATGGAGAAGAAGAACCTAGCCGACGATGAAACATTGCCCGGCAGCGGAGCTGAGCCAATGAGCAATTCTTTGTAAAGTGGGCTGATTAATGTAGGTTTGAACGTATGAATACGTTCAGAAGCCGGAATTGGTTTGGGAAAACGGATAAGATGGGATTCATCTATCGCAGCTGGATGAAGAATCAGGGTTTTCCCGAGGATCTTTTTGACGGCCGGCCGGTAATTGGCATCTGCAATACATGGTCGGAATTAACTCCTTGCAACGCACATCTTCGGGATATTGCCGAATGGGTCAAACGCGGCGTTTATGAGGCCGGCGGGTTTCCGCTGGAGTTTCCCATTATGTCCCTTGGCGAGACGCTGCTAAAGCCTACAGCCATGTTATTTCGCAATTTAGCCAGCATGGATGCGGAAGAATCTATCAGGGGGAATCCTATAGACGGAGTAGTCTTATTGACAGGGTGTGATAAGACCACACCATCTACCGTCATGGGTGCAAGCAGTGTCGATCTGCCGACATTGGTAGTGCCGGGTGGGCCGATGTTGAACGGTAAGTTCCAGGGACATGATATAGGATCGGGGACGCATGTGTGGAAGTTCGAGGAGGAGCGGAAGACGGGGGTGTTGTCCGATGCAGAGTATCTGCAGGCGGAGAGCTGTATGTCCCGGAGTGCGGGCCACTGTATGACGATGGGCACGGCGTCTACCATGGCATGTATGGTGGAGTCGCTGGGGTTGACGTTGCCGGGGGCCGCGGCGATACCGGCGGTAGATTCGAGGAAGAAGGTGCTGGCGCAGCTCTCAGGGCGGAGGATCGTAGAAATGGTGAAGGAGGATCTGCGGCTTTCGAAGATCCTGACCCGGCGTGCTTTTGAGAATGCCATCAAGGTGAATGCGGCTGTGGGTGGAAGCACGAATTTCATCATCCATCTCACGGCTATTGCGGGCCGGATCGGGGTGCCGCTGGAACTGGCGGATTTCGACCGGCTGGGCAGCGGAGTGCCGTTGTTGCTGAATCTGATGCCTTCGGGCAAATTTCTCATGGAGGACTTTTATTATGCGGGCGGGTTGCCGGTGATCCTGAACGAGCTGCGCTCGTTGCTCGATCTGGATGCGATGACGGTGAATGGAAAGACGCATGCCCAGAATATTATCGGTCGTGCAACCTGTTATAACCGCGAGGTGATCGCGGCGTATGAAGAGCCATTGATCGAGCATGCCGGGATAGCGGTGTTGAAGGGCAATCTGGCGGTCGATGGCGCGGTCATCAAGCCTAGTGCTGCAACGCCTGTGTTGATGCAGCACCGTGGGCGGGCCGTGGTATTTGAAAATATCGAGGATTATCATGCGCGGGTGGATGACCCGGTGCTGGAGATCGATGCCGCTTCCGTGATGGTGTTGAAGCATGTGGGCCCCGTAGGTTACCCGGGGATGCCGGAAGTGGGGAATATGACGCTGCCGAAAAAATTGCTGGAGCAGGGTATTACGGATATGGTGCGCATTTCGGATGGCCGGATGAGCGGGACGGCGTATGGTACGGTGGTGTTGCATGTGTCACCGGAATCCGCGGTGGGCGGGGCGTTGGCGCTCGTGCAGACCGGCGACTGGATCGAGCTGGATGTCGCGGGGCGGCGGCTGCACCTGGATGTATCCGATGAGGAGCTTTTGCGGCGGAGGAAGGCTTGGACGCCGCCGGCGGTCGCGGGTACGGATCGGGGTTATGTTTCTCTTTACCGGGGACATGTGCAGCAGGCGCATCTTGGCGCCGATCTTGATTTTTTGCGCGGCGGTTCGGGCTCGGAGGTGAGCCGGGACTCGCATTAATTATAGCTTATGCACCTACTGCTTGTCGTTTTGGGCATCCTGTTCCTCGTCGTTTTGATCTCCTGGGGAAAGGTAAATGCTTTTCTGGCTTTTTTGGTTGTATCCATTGTTACGGGGCTGTTGCTCGGGATCCCTTTCGACCGGATCGCAGGCGCTGTCTATAGGGGTATCGGCGACACGCTGGGGCAGTTGGCGATCGTGATCGTTCTGGGGGCTATGCTGGGCAAGATCGTTGCAGAGAGCGGCGGTGCGCAGCGGATCGCTATGACGATGATGGCGGCGTTCGGGGAAAAAAAGATCCAGTGGGCCCTGATGGTGACGGGGTTTATCATCGGCATTCCCCTTTTTTATAATGTGGGTTTTGTGTTGATGGTCCCGCTGATCTTTTCGGTAGTTTACAAATACAAGCTGCCGGCGGTGTATATCGGTCTGCCGATGTTAGCCGCCTTATCCGTGACGCATGGGTTCCTGCCGCCGCATCCTTCTCCCGCCGCGCTGGTAGGGCAGTTCCATGCCAATATGGGCAAGACCCTGCTGTATGGAATGACGCTCGCGATCCCGGCGATCATTTTGGCGGGGCCGGTCTATTCCCGGACGTTGAAGCATATCGTGTCTTCCCCGCTGGAAGGGTTGGTGGCCAAGGACAAGCCGGTGGATACGCTGCCGGGAATGGGCACGAGTCTGCTCACCGCGCTTTTACCTGTAATCCTGCTGATGCTTACCACACTGTTGCCGATGTTCGTGACCTTATCGCCCAAAGGGAAAGCGGTGATGGCATTCCTGGGTGATCCATCGATCATCCTGATCCTGGCGATCGGCGTGTCGACGTATACGCTGGGTCTGCGTTGTGGGATGAAGATGCCCAAGGTTATGCATATATACGAAGATGCCGTGAAAGACGTGGCGGTGATCCTACTGATCGTGGCGGGGGCCGGGGCGCTAAAAGAGATCTTTACGGAAAGCGGCGTTAGCAAGGAGATCGGGGCGGTGTTGCAGGGATGGCCTATCCATCCGCTGATCCTGGGCTGGCTGATGGCCGCCATTATCCGGGTTTGTCTGGGGTCAGCTACGGTGGCGGGTTTGACGGCTGCGGGCATCATCCTGCCGTTGATGAACCGGATGCATGTCGATCCGAATTTGATGGTGTTATCGGTAGGGGCGGGCAGCCTGATGTTCTCCCACGTGAACGACAGCGGGTTCTGGCTGTTCAAGGAATATTTCAATCTGTCGATCAAGGATACGATCCGTTCCTGGAGCGTGATGGAAACCATTGTCTCGCTGGTAGGGCTGATTGGGGTAATGCTGCTGAATTATCTCATG
>JAICXX010000200.1 GCA_025934485.1 Chitinophagaceae bacterium | reverse complement strand
GTTGAGGGCGGTAGCCGGCTTGGTATAGGCGTTGGGGCCAAAGTTGACGATATCTTCCGAATTGGTCATGATGGGCTCCAGCTGGTCTTTGGGCAGCTTCATATAGTCGACGATCGCCCAGGCCGGCCCTTTTCCGCGAACGGGGAAGTGGTTATCCCACAGCTCTTCGGTGAGGTATTCCACGAAGGAGTTGAGGCCTTCGTCCATCCAGGTCCACTGGCGTTCGTCGCTGTTGATGACCATGGGAAAGAAGTTGTGACCTACTTCGTGGATCACGACGCCCAGCATGCCGTATTTGGTGGCTTCGCTATAGGAGCCGTCCTTTTCCGTGCGGCCGTAGTTGAAACAGATCATGGGGTATTCCATCCCATTCGATGCTTCGACACTTTGGGCGACAGGGTAGGGGAAGGGGATGGTGAAATGCGAGTAGGTTTTGATCGTATGGGCGACGGCCTTGGTGCTGAAGCGGCGGTAGAGGTTATACGCCTCTTTGCCATAGTAGCTCATGCACATGACCTTTTTGCCTTCGACATAGGCGGGCATGGCGTCCATCACGAATTTACGGGAGGAGCCCCAGGCGAAGTCGCGCACATTATCCGCTCTAAAGATCCAGGTCTTTTTGGCTTTGTTCTTTTTCACCTCGGAGGCTTTTGCTTCGGCGAGGGTGACGATCTCGACGGGTTCTTTGGCCGCCTGCGCCTGTTGCCAGCGGGCGAATTGTGTGGACGTTAGGACCTGCTGGTAGTTCTGGCACTGTCCCGTGGCACCGATGATGTGGTCGGCGGGGACCGTCATCTCCACATGGAAGTTGCCAAAGGTGAGGGCGAATTCTCCGCGGCTGGTGAACTGGTGGTTCTGCCAACCCTGGAAGTCGCTGTAGACGCAAAGCCGGGGATACCATTGGGTCATGGTGAACAGGTAGTTGCCGTCTTCGGGGAAGTATTCATAGCCGCCGCGGCCGCCGAGCTTCATGCGGTCGGTGATATGATAGTTCCAATCGATGTGGAAGATGAACCTCTGACCGGGTTTTAGCGTCGTGGGCAGCTCCACGCGCATCATGGTCTTGTTGATCATGTGGTGCAGCGGTTGACCCAGGGCATCGGTGATCTTCGTGATATTGTCGCCATAGTCTTCGGCAGGCGGGGTGGAGAGGACACGGCTGAGCATCTGGTCGCTGACGACGTCGGGCAGTTTGCTTCCGTCCTGGTAGTTGGCATTGTTCCTGGCGCTGTGTTCGTTCTCATCGAGCTGCAGCCAAAGATAGGTAAGCTCGTCGGGGGAATTGTTGAAATAGGTGATGGTCTCCGAACCGGTGAGCAGCAGCTTATCCTCATCCAGGTTTGCCTTGATGTCGTAGTCGCAGCGTTGCTGCCAATACTTGGGACCGGGGGCGCCGCTGGCGGTGCGGTATTCGTTGGGCGTCGGGAGGATCGTCCCCAGCTCTTCGAACTTGTTGCCGTGGTTCGACGTGGGGTTGTTTTGGATATCCTGCGCCCGCAGCAGACCGGCGCAGCCGCCGACCAACAGGGAAATAAGCAGTAGTTTACTATTACTCATGTTCATTATAGATTTTCAGTGGAATTCGTGAATGGGCCAGCGGTCGAAGGCCATTTTCAGCGAGGCCAGCAACACGAGTGACGATATCCCCCATACCCACCAGATCCGTCGCACCCGCATCATCTGAACGAAAATAAAGGAAATGGCCAGGATAATGGCCACCACCAGCAGCTGCGCGGCCTCGACACCCAGGTTGAAGGCCAGGAGCGGGACGATGAGGTTGTCGTTACCGATGAGGCTCAGGAGCGAATTGGCAAAGGCGAGGCCGTGGATGAACCCGAAAAAAAGCGCGAAAAAATAGATCAGCGGCAGCCGGGACGGATGCTCGATCTGCTGCTGGCGTTGCAGCAGGTTATTGATGGCTGTGGCCAGGATGGTGAGCGGGATCAGGAACTCGATCCACCGGGTATTGACATGCACCAGCCGCAGGGCGCTTAGGGCAAGGGTGGTGGAATGCCCGATGGTAAAGGCAGTAACAAGGACGACGACTTTTTTCCAGTCTTTGATCAGGTAGCGCAGGCAGAGGGCTGCTATGAACAGGATATGGTCCATGGCTTCCCAGGTGAGGATATGCTGCGTCCCGATACCGAAATAAAGCTTGAAGTCTTCCATGCGCGATTTGTAAAATTATCCAGACTTTTGTCTTACCAAAATTTACTTTTTAAATGGTGGGATATTTATTTAAATGGTTGGGCGCGATGGTGGTTTGTCTTTCTTTGGGAAAGCCGCATCCGCTGTATATCAGCGTGACGGAGATCAATCACAATCCCAAGGATAAGATATTGGAGATCAGCTGCAAGCTATTCACCAATGACTTCGAGGCTGCATTGGAGAAGATGAGCGGGGCGAGGGTCGATCTTTCGGCGGCGGGGCAGAAGGCGGCCTCGGATAAGCTGATCGATGCGTATGTGGAAAAGCATCTGCGGCTAAGGGTCGACGGGCGACCGGTGGCGCTGCATTTTGTCGGCGATGAGAAGGAGAATGACGGCACCTGGAGCTATTTTCAGGTGGTTGATGTGCCGACGGTAAAGAAGATCGAAGCGGTGGACGAGCTGTTGTACGACAGTTTCAACCAGCAGATCAACATCATGCATGTCACCGTAGGGGGGCAGCGAAAGAGCACTCGGCTGGATTACCCCGAGGCCAATGCGACATTTGACTATTAGCGACCGCGTGCGTCGGCGGGCTTGTCATTCGGCTTCCTCTTCTTCCCATTCTTTTTTCATCTCTGCGGAAAGGGTCACGAGGACTTTGTCGATGCGTTGTGCGTCCATGTCGACGATCTCGAAGGTAAAGCCGCGCCATTCCAGTTTTTCACCGCTGCTTGGAATTCGTTCGAGCTCGCTGAGGATAAAACCCGCAAGCGTGTCAAAGTCGTTGTCGCTATCCGTGAGCCAATCGGCCTTATGGAAATAAGCTAAAAAATCATAGAACGGGATTTGAGCGTCCACAAGGTAACTGCCATCGTCGCGGGGTTTGACCTCATAGTCGGGCAGATCATCCGGCTGTGCGATATCGCCGATGATGGCTTCGAGGATATCGTTGAGGGTGATCATACCCAGCAGGCTGCCGTATTCATCGACGATGAAACAGGAATGGGTGCGGGAGATCTTGAATTTTTCCAGCACCATATAGGCGGTGTTGTTCTCGGGCACGAAGAGCGCCGGCGTCATGATATCTTTGAACAGGACGCTGTCGTCGGTGACGTAAAGGTCCTTGATAGAAACAACTCCTTTAATGTTGTCGATCTCACCTTCACAAATGGGGTAGACGGAATGCGGTTCTTTGATGATCTTTTCCTTGATCGTTTCCTCATTTTCAGTCAAATCGAACCAGATGATGTCACTCCTGTGGGTCATCAGCGAGGTGATGTTCCTGTCGCCGAGGTGGAAAACGCGTTCGATGATCTCCTGTTCGGCCTCTTCGATGGTGCCCTGTTCCGTGCCTTCGTTGATGATGGCTTTGATCTCGTCTTCGGTGACGGCGCTGTCTTCAGACGGCTTGATCTGGAAGAAGCGGAAGAAGAGGTTGCTGCTGTTGTTGAGGAGCCACACGATGGGGTAGGTGATCAGAGAGAGGGTGCGGACGGGACGGGCTACCAGCCGCGCGATCTGTTCGGCGCGGAGCAGGCCGATGCGTTTGGGGATCAGCTCCCCGAAGATGATCGACAACAGGGTCACGATGACCAGGATGAGGGCCGTCGACACATTGGAGGCGTAAGGTCGGAGGAAAGAGATCTTAGCGAGATAGGGGGTGAGGTCCGCGCTGAATTTCTCGCCCGAATAGAAACCTACAAGGATGGCGATAAGGGTAATGCCGATCTGTGCGGTTGAAAGGAACAGTTCGGGGTTCTCTGCCAGCTTGAGCGCCGAGCGGGCTCGCTCGTCGCCGTTATCGGCCAGGTTCTCGAGCCGGCTTTTGCGGGCCGACACGAGGGCGATCTCCGCCATGACGAAGAGGCCGTTAAGGAAGATCAGGAATAATAGGATGATGATCTCAAGCATGGGATAGGTTGTGGTTTGGGAGAGAAAGGGTGCCGACTTGCGACCGAAAGACCCCGCTGGTCACGATGCTGATACCCGCGCCGATAAGGCCGCCACAGATCACGTCCAGCGGATAGTGGACGCCGACATAAACCTGTGCATAGGAGATAAAGAATGCCCAGGGGAACACCAGCGCCCACCATGGACTGGTATGTTTCATAGTGCGATACATGAAAAACGCCATCGCGAAATGGTTACAGGCGTGTGAAGAGGTAAAGCTGGAGCTTACCGGGCAGTAGTTTGCCAGGAAACGCATGGTGTCTTCCCACATGGGGTTATGGCAGGGCCGGAGACGGAACACCGAGTGATATTTGATCAGGTGGCTGCTGATCAGGTCGCTGATGATCACGGTCATAGCAAAGTATAGCGACCAGATCAAGCCACGTTTGCGAAAGTTGAGCGTGGCGAAAACCAGCAGGAAAAGGTAGAAGGGGATCCAGAGTTCCGCTTCGCGCATGAAGAGGAAGACGGTGTCCAGAAACGAGCAGATCCAGGCCTGGTTGATACGGGAGAATAGCCAGTAATCACCCTGTAAGATCTTTTGAAAAAACACCGGATGAGGCAGTCCCGCGTCGATTAATAGCATGTTTTAATATAATTGATCTAATTTTATGCCCTTTTAAACCACATATCGCGAAACAAAGAGAAGGGACATGGTAAACAGACCGGCCACAAATTTACCAAATATACCAAAAACGGTGCGTTTGGTTTTTTCAACAGGCATTATTTTTTTATTGATCATGAGTGGATTACGTGTGGCCTTGTTCCTGGCTTTTCCGACACAGGGACACCGGTTCACGGGGCTGCTCAGCTCTTTTGGGCTCGGCGTGCGATTCGATCTGCGGTATGCAGGTATCCTGACGCTTTTGCTTTATCTTCTCGGCAGTATGCCCTTTCTCGATCCTTTTCGAACGAAGGCCGGCAAAAGGGTTTTCCTGACGCTGTCGGGCATCGCCGCATTTCTGCTGGTCTTCTTTTACACGGTGGACTTTGCGCATTACAGTTATCTTTCTCAGCGGTTAAATGCCAGCGATCTGAATTATCTTTCCAATGCGGGTATCTCGGCGGCAATGGTATGGCAGACGTATCCGGTGATGCGAATCCTGCTGTTGCTGGTCGTGGGGACCTGGGCGCTGGGCAAGCTATTCCGGTGGATCTACCGCCGGATAGCCCGCGGTCCGGGACCCGTTCCGGGGCGAGCTACACGCGGATGGCGAATAGGTTGGTTTGTGGCTTGTTTTCTTTTGCTGGGGCTGGGCATCTTCGGGCGGATCGGTCAGTATCCCTTGCGTTGGAGCGACGCATTCGCCCTGGGCGGCGATTATCAGGCGAATCTTTCGCTTAATCCATTCCAATCCTTTTTCAGCAGTCTAAAATTCCGGCATAGCACGTACGACGAGGCGAAGGTCAGGGCGGCTTTGCCGGTGTTAGCCCCCTATTTTGGCTTCGACACCAGCGATGTGGGGCGCGATGGACGTGTTTTGCCGGCGGCTTTCCGGCGGCAGATGGGGGTACGTCCAGGCGCACTGAAGACCCGACCTAATGTGGTCGTCGTTATTTGTGAGTCGTTTTCTGCGTACAAGAGCTCGATGTGGGGCAATCCACTCAATACCACGCCATTTTTCGACTCTTTATGCAAGAGCGGGCTTTTCTTCGACCATTGTTTCACGCCCTCTTATGGCACGGCCCGGGGTGTGTGGGCGGTTATCACAGGGATCCCGGATGTATCGGCGGCGAGTACGACATCGAGCCGGAATCCGGCAGCGGTCGATCAGCATACCATCATCAATGATTTCAGCGGATACGACAAATATTATTTTCTCGGCGGCAGTACGAGCTGGGCGAATATCCGGGGGCTGCTCACCAATAATATCGACGGATTGCATCTGTACGAGCAGCAGGATTATAGTGCCCCGAAGGTGGATGTTTGGGGGATCAGTGATAAGAATCTTTTCCTCGAGGCCAATAAGGTTTTGAAGAAAGAGCAAAAGCCTTTCATTGCGGTGATACAAACGGCGGACAATCACCGGCCCTATACTATACCAGAGGAAGACCGGGGCGCTTTTCGTCCCGTGAAGGAGCCGCTGGATACGCTCCGGCGGTATGGTTTTTCGAGCAATAATGAGATGAATGCCTTCCGGTACACCGATTTTGTGTATCGCACTTTTATAACCGCAGCCTCCAGGGAGGATTATTTTCGCAACACGGTGTTCTTATTCGTGGGTGATCATGGTATCCCTGGTGATGCCGGTCCACTTTTCCCGAAGGCCTGGACGAATCAGCGGCTGACCGCCGAGCATGTGCCGCTCCTGATCTGGGCGCCCGGCCTGCTGCCGGCGCGGCGGTATGAGAAGATCTGTTCGCAGGTGGATGTCCTGCCGACGCTGGCGGGCCTTTGTGGCGTTCCCTACCGGAACACCGCGTTGGGACGGGATCTGCTGGACACGGCCCGCTATGGCGGCAAGGATGGCGGCAAGGAGTTGGCGTTCATCTATGATCCTGATCAGGCCTGGATCGGCGTAGTGCAGGGGAATTATTACTACCGGCGTCAGTTACAGACGGGCAGGGAAGAGATGGTCCCGGTGGTCAGTCCCGATCCGGCCCCGCCGCAGGCGGCAACAGAGCAGGAGATGGGGCGGCTTTCGGCTGGTATTTACGATGTTGCGCACTACCTGCTTTTGCAGAATAAGAAATAGTCCAAGTATTACTAGGGCATGAACCGTGGGGGAACCGTATTTTTCAGGGTTTTGGTTCCGTTTTTAAAATCCAATGACATGAAAAAGCCCCTGATCCTGCTAAGCGTACTTGCTCCTTTGTGTATCGCCGCACAGTCGTCTGTCACCGCTGTTTTCACCCATCGGGCCAATGCCGGCACGGGCACCAGCTATACCGGAGGCCCCGCCACAGGGGCCGTGGCGACCGCCATGGGCGCGGGCACTTACACATACGATTTCGGCACAGATGCAGCCTCTACGAACAATATCCAATACCTGGATTCCTTTACTTCGCTTGGCCTGAACTACCATTCCGTGGGCGCCAAGGAGGTGGTGTATTTCCGCCGGGTGGACAATGCCTCCACTACGGGTTTGCGCAAATCGATCTGGTTCGAGCAGCCATCGGCTATTTCGGTAGGCACCGGCGGAACGGCCGCCGTCATCCCGCCTTACGACGACAGCCTGGAGCGGCTTTTTTCGGAGCAGATCTTCAATATCGGGATCGACAATGATTTTCAGAATTCCACCGCTACCAACAATGCCAATATCGAAAGGGTGGATGTGGTCTTCCCGGGAGGTGTTACCGCTACCGATGTGACGAAGGCGGGTTTTGTCGTCTTCGACAGGGGAAATTCCGGCGGCCACGATCCTTTTTATATCGCGGCGGTAAAGACGCTGGATGCCAGCGGCAACCCCAGTGCTTATTACAACGCCGTCTCCGTGACGACCGCCGAATATGGAAGCAATGTGGGCGGTGCGGTGAACTTCCTGGTATTGCGGGAGAATCCCGGGGATGGCCATCTGCTGTTGATGAACAATACGGCCAGTCAGAACCGGGACGGGGTGTTCCTCCGGTTCACCGATCTGGGAATAACGAACAATACTGCCGTTTATGGATACTCGATTTTTGGGACCGATGTGGTGGTAAGTCCCGCTACCAATATGGTGAACTATGCCAATGTTGCCAATTTTCCCACCAACTCCAATCTTTCGGGCGGGGGCCTCGACCAATTAGCAGTCACCGGGCTCTGGGTCACCAATGCCTCCTATGTCGTTCTGGCGGACAGGGTAGCCGATTTTGGCGCGGCGCCTACGGCTAATGGCGGCGTGCAGCTCAGTTGGGACCTCGGTGTAACGGATGATCTTCGGGAGCTGGTTGTCGAGCGGAGCGCCAACGGGACGGATTTTGTGCCCCTGATCAACCTCGCCGATCCTGGCGCGGGACAGCAAACCATTGTGGACGACCATCCTTTGTCCGGTGAAAGCTTTTACCGGCTGGAACTCGTGAACACGGCGGGCGTTGTGTTGAGCTATAGCGCCATTTCCAGCGTCACTATGGGCGGGGCGGCCGCATTGACCCTGGGGCTGTATCCTGATCCGGTGCAGGGCAGAGTGCTTCAGCTGGCGGTGCAGGGTCTCAAACGCCAGTCTTATAGCCTCCGCATCCTGGATCTGAGCGGAAAGGTGGTCCTGAAACAAACATTGACGGGTTCGCAGGTGCTGGCTCTCCCGATAAACCTGCCGCCTTGGCTGCCGGCGGGGATGTATCTGCTACAGCTGATGGACGGGCGCGGGTTGGCTGTAGCCGTCAAGTCGTTCTTAATCGATTGAGCGGACGAGGTCATGCCGTTTTTGGCGTAGACTTTTCGGCGACAAGAATGATCCGCGGCGACCGGTCCGGCTCATACGGGTCCAGTTCATAGTCTCCATATAAGCCCCGGATCTGCAAACCCACAGAGGCCAGCATGTCTTTGAAGTCGTCGGGGGTGAATACGGCTACTTTTTCGGTATACTCCCGGGGCTCTTTCAATTCCGGGTCTTCTATCCCAATCCGTTTATAAAAGTGACGGCCGTCGCACCAGCGGGTGATCGTATAGACGGTGTGGCCGATCGTTTTGGTCTCGGCCGGAACGAGGCGCGGCACGATGTGCCGGGCATTGAGATAATCCAGTACGAAGATGCCCCGGGGCCGGAGGGCGACGGCTGCCATCCGCAGGACGTTCCTGTTCTCGCGTTGGGTATCGAAATAACCAAAGGAGGTGAAGAAATTGAAAGCGTAGTCGAAGCAGCGTGCGCAGAGCAGCTGATGCATGTCGTGGACGAAGAAATGCAGGTGTTCGTTCTCGAAGCGGCGGGCGAAGGCGATGCTGTCCGGCGCCAGGTCGATGCCGGTGACGTCGTAGCCCTTCCGGGCGAGGAAGTGGGCGTGGCGGCCTTTTCCGCAGGCGATGTCCAGCATGGCCGACCCCGGGGACGGTTGCAGAAGGGTCAGCAGCCGCCCGATGAAGTCGGCTGCTTCTTTTTCGTTCCGTTCAAAATACAATTTATGATAATACGGGGAATCGAACCATTCCCTAAACCATTCGCTGGTTGGCATTCGTGCATCCGTTTGCGTAAAATTAATGTACCGGCGGATTTGGGTCAAAAACCCTTTCGGGAGATTTATCAGAAACCTTATTTTTGTTGACTAATAAAAATGTGTATCTGTGGCATTGATCAAAAGCATTTCCGGTATCAGGGGGACAATAGGGGGTAAGCCCGGGGAGACGTTGTCTCCGCTAGATGTGGTAAAGTTTACCGCGGCGTACGGGAGCCGGATCCTGGAAAACAAGGGAACGAAGGTGGTGATCGGCAGGGATGCCCGGATCAGCGGCGAGATGATCAATGCCTTGGTCGTGAGCACGTTAAGGGGGTTGGGTTTGGATGTGATCGATCTTGGGCTGTCGACGACGCCGACCGTGGAGCTGGCGGTGGTAGGAGAGAGGGCTGCGGGTGGGATCATCCTTACCGCGTCACACAATCCCAAAGAGTGGAATGCCCTGAAATTATTGAATGCGGCCGGCGAATTCATCAGTGCTGCCGAGGGCGCCGCCATCCTGGAAAAAGCGCAAAAAGAGGATTTCGTCTTTGCGTCCATCGACAAGTTGGGCCAGTATATCCAGACAGATATATGGCTGCAAAAGCACGTCGGCGCGATCGTGAACTATCCGTTAGTGGACGTCGCTGCTATAAGGGCGAAGAATTATAAAGTTGTGGTAGATGTTATTAATTCCACGGGTGCAATATTCCTTCCACCCCTGCTTAAGGCGTTGGGCGTGGCCGAGGTCGTTTTGCTGAATGAAGAGGTGAATGGACGATTTGCCCATAATCCAGAACCCTTACCGGAGAACCTGGTGGGGTTGAGTGCGGCCGTGCAGAAGTCGAAAGCGGATCTGGGCATCGCCGTAGACCCGGATGTCGACCGGCTGTGTTTTGTGAATGAGGATGGAAGCATGTTCGGCGAGGAATACACGCTGGTAGCCGTTGCCGATTATGTTTTGAGCAAACGTCCGGGGAATACCGTGAGCAATATGAGCAGCACCAAGGCATTGAAAGAGGTGACCGTCAAGCGGGGTGGTGAATATTATCCTTCGGCCGTGGGCGAGGTCAACGTGGTGAATCAGATGAAGGCGGTGAATGCGGTCATCGGCGGGGAGGGCAATGGAGGCATTATCGTACCCGACCTGCATTATGGGAGGGATGCCCTTATCGGCGTCGGGCTTTTCCTCAGCGCGTTGTCGCATCACAAGAATGGCCTCAAGTCTTTCCGGACCAGGTATCCCGATTATTTTATCTCCAAGAATAAGATCGAGCTGGGGCAGGGCATCGATGTGCCGGCCGTGCTGGAGAAGATCAAGAAGAAATACAAGAACCACCCCGTGAATACCGATGATGGGTTGAAGATCGAGTTCGACAACGATTGGGTGCATCTCCGGAGT
>JAICXX010000127.1 GCA_025934485.1 Chitinophagaceae bacterium | reverse complement strand
CCAACGGAAGATATGATCAGGGTGGCTTTAGCGGGCACCGAAATGGAAAAGTTGCCGCTTGAATCGGTGGTCACGCCTCCTTTGAGGTCTTTTGCTACGACGGTAGCTCCCGGTACCGGGGCATTTTTTTCGTTGGAGACGCGGCCTCGTACAGTGATCCTGTTTTGGGCCACTAACGCAGTGGGACTTAATAACATCAAGAGCGGGATGAGCCAGGTCCCTGCTTTTTTCTTACTGAGAAAACTTCTCATGGTAGTTGCAATCGTCATAAGCGGTAGTTTTTAGTTTTTACCGGTTCAAAACTAATTGCAACCGATTTAAAAGCGTTGCCCCAATTGAGCAAATGCTAGCACAAATTCGTCAAGCACGACTCGTTATTCTATCATGATCCATTAATCTTCAATAAGTTGAGTTGATGCGCGGATAACCAGGTCGCTTCTTAGGACAATAGTGTCGATCCTTTTTGCGGCGGCGCCGCCGTGCAGGTGGTTTATCAGCTGACGGACGGCTGTTTCGCCGGTCTGCCGACCGGGATAATGCATCGAGGTTAGTGGCGGGTCGGTTGCGAGGCCTACGGGGTCGTTATCGAAGCCGGCGATGGCTATGTCCATGGGGACGCGCAATCCTTTTTTTTGAAGTCTGGTAAGGCAGGCCACTGCGCAATGATCGCCGGCGGCAAAGATGGCGTCCGGTTTTTGTTTCCAGCGGTAGATCGTTTCAGCGGCCGCGATCCCATCTTCGGGGCTAAGCCCGCATCTGATAATATATGGTTCCTTTAGCTGCAGGTGTGCCTCGCCCAGGGCCATTTTGTACCCTTCGTAGCGTTGGGTATAGGCCGGCAGTGCTGTGTCGGAGGTGAGATGAACGATCCTTTTCGCGCCTTGTGCCAATAAGTGGCGGGTCATTTCATAGCCGGCGGCCCGGTTGTCGACACACAGGTTGATAAAGCCGGGCTCATTGGCGTAGCGATCGAGCAGGACCACCGGGATATTTTTTCTGACAAATGGCTGTAAATGATGAAGATCGTAAGCGCCTTTGGCTGGGACGACCAGCAGGCCGTCAATCCGCCTGTTGAACAGCCAGGCGGCGCAATCGGCTTCCTGGTCATGGGAATTGTCGGATTGCATAACAACGATGCTGTAATCTTCACGGCGGGCGGTGCGTTCGATGCCGGAAACAATGGTCGAATAGATATAGTTGTCGAGGCTGGGAACAATGCAGCCGAGGGTATTGCTCCGTCCATTCCTTAGCTGCTTTGCGTACGCGTTGGCCTGGTAGCCGAGCTTTTCCGCCAGGTCAAAAACCCGTTTCCGGGTCTTTTTGTTTACCTGGGGATCGCTGTTCAATGCACGGCTTATCGTGGCCGAAGATAGGCCAAGCATAACCGCCAGGTCGCGAATCGTCAGGTCTTTTTGATTATTATTGGGTGGGGGCACCCTTAAATATGCGTAAGATGCGGGTTAGGGGCTGGTACATTTTGATAAATTGCTGTCACAAATCTTTCAGCCTGCCTGTTTCCGTTTCAGTGACATGTACTCGGATGGAGAAATATTGAATTTTGCCCTAAAGGCGCGGGTGAAGTAGTTGGGTGTCGTGAATCCCACGGCATAGCCTATTTCCGAGATCTTCAAATCGCTTGTGGCGAGCAAGTCAGCGGCCTTGTTCAATTTGACCGAACGGATAAACTCCACCGGCGTTTCGCCGGTGAGGTCTACGATCTTCCTGTACAGGGAGGCATGGCTCATGTAGACGTGTTTGCTTAGCTCCTCGACGGATAGGTTGGCGCTGTCCAAATTCGATTCGATGTATTGGGTAACTTTTAGCATCAATTTCTCGTCTTCGGATTGCACGGCTGTTATGGGAGTCTCCACGCTGAGGCGGCGGGAGTAGGTTTCGCGCAGCCGCTGATTAAGGAGGACAAGGTTTCGGATCTTAATGTTGAGGATCTCGAAGGGAAAGGGTTTGGTGAGGTAGTCGCTGGCGCCAGTCTCCAGGCCCTGGAGCTGGTAAGCATTCTCCGTGAGGGCCGTGAGCAGGATGACCGGGATATGGCTTACGCGTTTGTCGCTTTTTATCTTTCGGCTGAGCTCGATGCCGTCCATATTTGGCATGCTGATGTCGCTCACGATGACGTCCGGATGACGGGAGATCGCTTTCTGCCAGCCGTCTTTGCCGTCGACTGCCTCGATGATCTTATAGTAAACGTTCAAATTGTCCCTCAGATATGTTCGGAAGTCATCGTTGTCTTCGACGAGCAATATGGTAAGCTGATCCAAAACGCGAGTGACAGACGGATTTGCTTTCGCGGGGGGAGTAGGTGCTTCGTGGCCGTTATGGGGTTTGGCTATTGAAAGTGCAGGGGGCTGAACCCGTTCCAGCGGCAGGCAAACTGTAAAGATGCTGCCTTTGCCGGGTTCACTTTCCACCTTTATCGTTCCGCCGTGTAGCCGCACGAATTCTTTGGTGATCGACAAGCCGATGCCGCTGCCCTGGTTCATAATGCTGATATTGCCATTACCCTGGAAAAAGCGATCGAAGATGCGGCGTTGTTCTTCGGGGGACAAGCCGATGCCGGTGTCCGAAACGAGGATATAGATATCGCCCGAGGGATCGGGTTGTGTGATCGTGAGTGATACCTCACCATCTTTCCCGGTAAACTTGAACGCGTTACCCAGGAGGTTGAACACTACCCGCTCGATCTTATCACGGTCGAACATCGTATGGAAATGTTCGAGCTCGCTTTTGAAGGTGAAGCGGATCTGCTTGCGCTCCGCGATATCCCGGAAGGATTCACCGGTTTCCTTCAGGAAGGCGACGATATCGGTTTCGCTGCAGTTGAGTTTTAACTCCTGTTCTTCGAGCTTTCGAAAATCGAGGAGCTGATTCACGAGATTGAGTAGTCTGCGGGCGTTGCGTTTCACCATGGTGAGCTGGCGTTGTTTGTCGGGGTCCGCTTCTTTTTCCCCCAGGTTGTCCAGGGGACCCATGATCAGGGACACAGGTGTTCTGAACTCGTGGCTAAGATTCGTGAGGAATTTGATCTTGAGCTGATCGAACTCGTGCAGCCGCTCCGCCTCGCGGCGTTCCTGTTCCATGAGCTGTTTCATCTTCTCGCGTTCCTGTTCAAGCGCGAATTTATTTTTGAGCTTGCGGACACCGCGGTAGCGGACACCCCATAGGATCAGGCCCAGGAGCAGCGCATAAAATGTGTAGGCATAGCCCGTGAGGTAGAAAGGAGGCTTTACGATGATCTTTATTGTGGCGGGGAGGGTGACCCAGGCGTCGTTACAATTTTTGGCTCTTACCTGCAGCCTGTAGGTACCGGGATAGAGGTTGGTAAATGACGCGGTCCTGGACTGACCCAGCTGGTTCCAGGATGCGTCCAGGCCATCGAGCCGGTACATGTACCGGTTCTCGTTTGGCGTGGTGTAGTCCAATGCGGCAAAGTCCACGGAGAAATTTTGCTTATAGGCTACACTGATCTCCCTTGCCACCGAAATATTCTCTTTTATCGCCGCGTCCTGGCCTGGTGTTACGGTATGCCCCCCGATACGCAGATCGGTAAACACAATTGCCGGGATATTCTTGTTATCGTTGAGTGTCGCCGGCAGGAAATAATTGAAGCCCTCGATCCCGCCGAAGAACAGTTCGCCTGCATTCGTTCTTAAGCCGGCACCGAGAATAAAAGAGCTCGGCTGTAGGCCATTTCCGGAACTGTAGTTCTTAAAGGTCGAGCTGACTGGGTCGAAGCAACTGACTCCTTTGTTCGTACTGACCCACAATTTGCCGGCATCGTCCGGGAGGATCTTGTAGATCACGGCATTGGCCAATCCCTGGCGTTCCGAATAATTGGCAAAATGTTTATTAGCATAATCGAGACGGCACAAACCGCCGCTGGGGGTACCGGCCCAAATGATGCCATTCTTTTCCACATAGAGTGATATGGCTTCATCCAGCGGCAGCCCGGTAGTGGCCCGGTTGAAAATCCGACAGGTATTGTGTACCGGATCGAAGAGGGCGACGCCGTTGCCCACCGTTCCGATGACCATGTTTCCGTCGTTATCCTGCTCGATGGCGCGAATAAAGCCTGCGGACAATAATTTGGTGGGGATGCCGTCGGTCGTCACCCGTTCAAAACGGCGAAACGTCCCTGATGCCGCGTCGTACATGCAGATACCTTTGCCATTCGTTCCAAGCCAGACGTGCCCGCTTTTGTCTTCTTTGATGCAAAAAATGTCATCGCTCGGCAGGTCGCGGAGCCCGTCGCCTTTGGTATAGTGCCGGATATGGTTGTTCCGCATGTCGAGTATGTACAGCCCATGTGAGTAGGTTGCGATCCAGAGTTCATCTTCCACTCTTTCGAGCGCGAGAACAGCGAGGTCATTGTCCTTACTGATGCGCAAGTGTTCGAAAAGGCCTGTTTTCCGATTCAGCAGGTTGACGCCGCCGCCATCCGTGCCGACATAGATGTCGCCATTGCGGGCCTCCGCAAACGAGGTGATCTTCGAAGAGGTGAGGCCGAATGGATCGAAGGGATTGTACTGCACCAGGTTAAAGAACCCCAGATTCTTATCATATTTGTTAACGCCACCCTCTACCGTACCGACCCAATAGATACCCGTCTTATCGATAAAGATGCTGCGGGCCGCTCGTCCCCTGAGGCTGTACCTGATCCGATCGTTGCCGATGACCCGGCGTACTTTAGCCGTATACGGGTCGAAGATATTCAAGCCTTCTTCGGTACCGAGCCAGAGCTCGCCGTTGCTGTCCGGCTTAATGCTGTAGATACGGTTGCTGGCAAGCGATTCCCGGTAGGCTTTATTGCTTTTAAATCTGCGGAAGTGCAGGCCGTCGGGGAGCAGCAGATCGAGGCCGCCATCGTTTGTGCCAAACCATAGGTGGCCGCTGCCATCTTCGGCGATCGTTTTGACCACATTGTCGCTGATGGAGGCCGAATCAGCCGGGTTGGTTGAAAAGCGTTGGAAGTCGTCGGTTACCGGTCGGTATAGATATAGTCCGGTGTTGCCGCCGACCCAGAGGCGGTCCCGGCTATCCTTGAATACGGAGATGACGGTATTGGACAACAGGTGGCCGGGTTTGGTGGAATCTACCGTGTAGTATTTCGCGGTCCGGTGCAGGGGATCGTAGAAGATAAGACCGGCGTAGCTGCCGATCCAGAGATGGCCGGCGCCGTCCGAACAAATGGCCCTTATCGCCGTTCCATTAGCTATGTTGAAATTGTGGAAGCAGTCCTTTTGCCGGTCGTATAAGGACAGGGTGCGATTGGTGCCGACCCAAAGGTTGCCTTGCGGATCTTCGTATAAGGTTTGAAGCTGGTTGGTGGCGAGGCTGTTGCTGTCGAGCTCGTTGTGGTTATAAACGGTGAAATTGATGCCGTCGAATTTGTTCAAACCGTCTTCGGTGGCGAACCACATGTATCCGTAGCGATCTTTGATAATGGAATTGACGTTGTTGGAGGAAAGGCCATTGTTACTGCTGAAGTTTATAAAGTTAAACTCGTTTTGTTGCGCATGGGTGATTGAATACAACGCGCACAGGCAGGATAGCAAGATAGTCTTTCGCACAATCGTTAGTTTAGTTGCGGCCTTAAGCCCTTGGTAAGTTACTAAACAAAGCTAAAAAATAATTTTGCAATCGGTTGAAATATCAGGTATTTTTTCTAATTTTAAATTGTCCATATGACATTTAACTCATGAAACAGCTCTTTTTGCTGGCAGGTCTCTTTTGCTCCTGCCGGATATTCGCACAGGATTATACCCGTATCCCATTTGGCTTTCGGTCGGTGAACAATGGGATCGGCACCGAGATAACCTGCTACGGCGCCGCTACGGTCCGGGTGCTGAAATACCCGGTGGGCGATTCGGTCCGTCGTCAAAGTCTCTCCGTCATCCGCAAACCTGGAGGCCCCGAGCCGGATATCCGGGCAAATGGGACTCATATCCTGCTCAAAACCGCCGATATCCTCGCCGACTTCGACGCTGCCAATAACATGATCCGGTTCACCGACCCCAATACGGGGGACGTATTGCTGGAGGAAAAGCCAGGGGGCACACAATTTACCGCGGTGGAAGACGCCGGGAGCCCCGCCTTTATCGTCCGGCAGGCCTTTAAGCTCGATACGGCCGAAGCCATCTATGGTTTGGGGCAGCAGCAAAATGGCCGGCTCAACCAGCGTTTTCAACACAATCTGCTGGTGCAGGGAAACACCAAGGTGTCTATTCCCTATTTTCTGTCCATCAAAGGCTACGCCCTTTTCTGGGACAATTACTCCCCTACCCTGTTCAACGACAACAAATGGGAAACTTCGCTGGAGTCGCAGGTAGGCCATACGGTAGACTATTATTTCCTACGCGGCCGCTCCGCGGACAGCGTCCTCGGCCAGATGCGGGCGCTAACCGGCACGGCCCCGATGATGCCGCTCTGGACATACGGCTACAATCAATCAAAAGAAAGATACAAGTCACAGTTCGAGCTGGTAGATGTCGTCAGGCGATACAGAGCGCTCAAGATACCGCTGGATGGGATCGTACAGGACTGGCAATATTGGGGTAAGGACAGCAACTGGAACGCCATGAGCTTCGACCCCGTCCACTACCCGAGACCCGCCGACATGATCGACAGCATCCACCGGATGAACGCCCACCTTTTTATTGTCGCCTGGCCTGGTTTCGGCCCACAGACTGCGCAGTACCGCGAACTGAATGCCGCCCATATGCTGCTCCATTTTGCAACCTGGCCTCCGAATAGCGGAACGCTTCCCTATGATGTGTATAACCCGGTAGCGAGGGACATCTATTGGCGGTATCTCAACAAAGGCATCTTCTCCCTTGGGGCCGACGCCTGGTGGCTGGATTCTTCGGAGCCCGACCATCTGGACGAAAAGGAAAGCGATTTCGATCTGGCCACCTATCTCGGCTCGTACAGGAGCGTGCGGAATGCTTTCCCGCTGGCTCATGTCAGCGGCGTCTATGACCATCAGCGGGCCACCACCGCTACCAAACGGGTTTCCATCCTCACCCGCTCCGCTTTTGCGGGCCAGCAAAGATATGGCGCCAACACCTGGAGCGGCGATATTCGATCGAGCTGGGCCTCCTTCAGAAGGCAGATCCCTGCCGGTCTTAATTTTTCCCTAACGGGCATTCCTTACTGGAATACCGATATCGGGGGCTTTTTTGCCTCGGATTTCGTGCATAAGGGAGGGATAACCAACCCGGAGTTCCGCGAGCTCTATTGCCGCTGGCTGGAGTTCGGCGCCTTTATGCCGCTTATGCGTTCACATGGCACCGATATCCCCCGGGAGATCTACAATTTCGGCCATCCCGGGGATACGGCTTTCGACGCCATTGCGCGGTTCATCCGCCTGCGTTACCGCCTTCTTCCCTATGTCTATTCCACCGCCCACGATGTTACCGTGTCAGCAGGCTCGATCATGCGAGCCTTGTTCATGGACTTCCCCAACGACGCGCATGTCTGGAACAATGGCGACGAATATCTTTTTGGCAAGTCACTCCTGATCACACCCGTGACGCATATGGGCCAGCGGACAACTTCCGTCTATCTTCCGGCTGGCGCTTCCTGGTACGATTTCTGGACCGGAGCAGTCTCTGTAGGCGGAGACAGTGTGCGATGCCCGACGCCCATCGACCGGATGCCGATCTATGTCAAGGCGGGAACGATCCTTCCGTGGGGGCCAGACGTTCAGTTCGCCGCAGAAAAAAAATGGACCGATCTCGAATTGCGCATCTATCGAGGCGCCGACGCGCACTTTACGCTCTATGAAGACCAGGGTGACGGCTATGATTACGAAAACGGCGCTTCCAGCGAGATCGGCATGAATTGGAATGACGCCAGCCACACACTCACGATAGCTGCACGCAAGGGATCCTTTCCGGGGATGCCGGTTAAGCGCCGTTTCCGGGTTGTGCTGGTGGACGCGCAGAAAGGAATAGGCGACCAGCCTTCCGCTCATTATGACAAAATGCTCAACTACTCGGGCAGGGTTCTTAGCGTGCGGTTTTAGTTTAACCTTTCTAACCCGTGAGCCATATGATGAAACTTCTATACCTGCTTTGCGTAGTATCCTGGTTTGACGCGACCGCTCAGGAAAGGCTTTATCCCAACGAATTTCCGCTGGGTGATGTCGTGCTGCTGGCTGGCCCCTTCAAACAGGCGAGAGACCTCAACATTAAAACGTTGTTACAGTACAAAGTCGATCGTTTGCTGGCGCCTTACCGCAAAGAAGCTGGTTTAACGGCCAAAGACTCGAGCTATCCGAACTGGGCCGGGCTGGATGGCCATATCGGCGGACACTATCTGACGGCAATGGCTATCAATGCTGCCACCGGCAGTGCCGCCTGCCGGGCACGGCTGAACTATATGATCGCGGAATTAAAGCTCTGTCAGGAGGCCAATACATTGCATCATGCCTACTGGGGGGCGGGCTATGTTGGCGGCGTACCTGACAGCAGGGCCGTCTGGCTTTCCGTAAAGCAGGGTGATCTCAAAGCATTTCATGCGGCATGGGTACCCTGGTACAATGTGCATAAAATGTATGCCGGCTTAAGGGACGCATGGGTGTATGCCGGTAATGAGGACGCCAAAAAGATCTTTCTTAGGTTTTGCGACTGGGCTTTGACCATCACGGCCGGTTTAACCGAGGATCAGATGCAGGCGATGCTCGATACGGAGCAGGGCGGGATGAATGAAATACTGGCAGATGCCTACCAGCTTAGTGGTGACAACAGATACCTGGAAGCTGCTAAACGGTTTTCGCACAAAATGTTGCTTGATCCGATGTCTCGCGGGGTTGATAATCTCGACAACAAACATGCCAATACGCAGGTGCCGAAAGCGGTAGGGTTTGCGCGGATCGGGGAGTTAAGCGGTGACCCGGTATATCAGCGTGCCGCCGGTTTTTTCTGGCAAACCGTTACGACCAACCGAACGCTTGCTTTCGGCGGCAACAGCAGGCGGGAGTTTTTCCCCAGCGCAGCCGCGTGTATGGATTTTATCAACGACGTGGAGGGGCCGGAATCCTGCAACTCCAATAATATGCTCAAACTTACGGAGGATCTGTTCCGGGTGCGGCCCGAAGCCAGGTATGCGGATTATTACGAACGGACCATGCTGAATCACGTTCTCTCCACCCAGAACCCGCAGACAGGCGGTTATGTATATTTTACGCCGGTGCGTCCACGCAGCTACCGGGTGTATTCGACGCCGAATGAAGGGATGTGGTGTTGCGTGGGGACAGGCATGGAGAACCATGGCAAGTACAATGAATTTATCTATACGCACTCGCGTGATTCGCTGTATGTAAACCTTTTTGTCGCGTCTACGCTGAGCTGGAAAGAAAAAGGCATACAGCTTAGGCAGGAAACAACCTTTCCCTATGAGGAGCGAACCAGGTTAAGGGTTACCGGCGGCGCCTCGTCCTTTCAACTGATGATACGGTATCCGTGGTGGGTAGCAGCGGGTGCATTGACAATTACGGTGAACGGCCAGCCTGTTCGCTTCGAGGCGCAGCCATCCTCGTATGTAGCCATCAGGCGCCGATGGAAGAAGGGGGATGTGGTCGAGATTGGGCTGCCCATGCACAATACCATTGCACATTTGCCGAATGTGCCTGCCTATATTGCCATCATGCATGGGCCTGTTTTGTTGGGTGCTGTTACCGGCACCGAAGACCTCAAAGGACTATTTGCGGATGACAGCCGTTGGGGGCATATCCCCAGCGGCAAAAAGCTGCCCATCGATAAAGCGCCCATTCTTATAGAAGACAATCTCTCCTCCATCGCCGATGGCCTTGTCCCCGTTAAAGATGCGCCGTTGCATTTTACCATGCCGGGGGTAAAAATGATCAATGCGGCCAACCTCCAATTGCAGCCTTTTTACCAGATACATGATGCTCGTTATATGCTCTACTGGATGGCGTTATCCGAAAAGCAATACCAGACTTACCTGGATTCGCTATCCGCGGTGGAAAAAGACAGGTTGGCGCTTGACAATCGTACGGTAAGCTTTGTTGCGACAGGTGAACAGCAGCCCGAAGCCGATCATGCGATGCAAAGCGAGAGGTCGAGGAAAGGTGTTGCGCAGGACCAGTTCTATCGCGAGGCAACAGATGAAGGGTATTTCAGCTATAGCCTTGCCACGAACGGTGAAACAAACCTCAGCTTACGGGTTCGTTACTGGGGTGCGGAATGGGGTAACCGAAACTTCGAAATTTATATCGATGACCAAAAGCTTGCTACGGAGAATAACACTGGCAGGTGGAATCAATCAAAATTCTTCGATATCGAATACCGCATTCCCGTGGGTATGTTGAAAGACAAAGACCGTATACGGGTAAAATTCAAGGCTTTGAAAGGCGCGTCGACCTCGGCCGTGTATTATATCCGGCTGACACGGAACGCGATGTAACCCACTGGTCTTTCTCAAACAGACATACGGCACGTACATCATCGATAAGACTGGAAAGATCGTCTATGTACAGTTCGATAAAGACTACACGCACCGGGCGACCGTTGCGGAGATCCTCTCGGCGGCTTCACGCCCGATGGGAAGGTCGTGCAATCTATCTATAGAACGGTCTGCTCATTTGAATAAGAGTTGGGCAAAATGATATAGGTCGTTGCGCCATACGGGCCAGGTGTGACCGCCCGGATATTCGTAATAGCTGTGGCGGATGTGCAGTTCGTCGAGGCGGCCGAGCATCTTTTGGCCATTGGTGTACGCGATATCCTCTTTGCCGCCTTGCGAGAACCAAAAGACTTTAACACTATCGTTGAAGGCAGCGGCGTGCTGCTGCAAAAAGGCATATTGTGCGTCGGCGATGGATTGCTGCCGGGGTACGATCCAGCCGGAGCTGAAGACGCCGAGATAGCCGAAGTCCGCATAGTTGCGTACGCCGGTGTATAAGGTATGGATGCCGCCCATCGAGAGGCCGGCCATGGCCCTGGAGGCGGCATCGGTGCCGGTGTGGAAATTATGCTCGATAAAGGGAATGATCGCCTGCTTCATTTCCGACTCGAATGCTTTCAATCCTGTTTCGTCAAAAGCGGGCGCGCTCATGTTGGCATCCGGCATGACCACCAGCATGGGTACGGCCTTTTTTTCTGCGATCAGGTTGTCGAGTATAAAGTTGGCCCGACCCTGGGAGGCCCAGCCCGTTTCGTCTTCACCGCCGCCGTGGAGGATGTATAGCACGGGGAGGCGTTCGGATGCGGTGGAGTCATATCCCGGCGGGGTATAGACGTAAAGCTGCCGCCAGGAGCGCGTCACGGGGGAAAAGTAGGTTCTGATGCGCAGGTCACCGTGGGGGACATTCTTCCCGGCATAATAGTCGCCGCCCGCAAAAGGTATCTCGATACCGCTGGCCATGCGGCCCATGCCGTAGAAGGTTTCGCTTGCAGGATCGCAGACCGCTACCCCATCGATGAGCAGGGAATAGTAATGAAAGCCTTCGCTCACCGAGTCCGTGGTACATTTCCAATAGCCGCCGGTGTCGCGTACCAGATCGTATTTGCGCACGAGGTCGACCTGGATACCCCCCGCGTCCGGCGCTTTTATCCGGAATACCACGCGGTGGTCGGGCAGGATCTGCGGGTATCTGGCATTGCGGACATTCGTCGATGCCGGCAGCCCCAGCGGGCTGTAATGAGGGAACAGCGAGGCATCTACGGGCTTGAAGAGCAATTGGGAGAACATCCACAAGTCGTTCTTCCAAACGTTGAAATCATGGATGCCCGGTTCGATATAGAAAATATGGGGTACGCCGTGGGCGAGCAGGTACTCGTGGGTCCGGCTGGAATAGGTCATAAGCCCATCGTTATCGCCGCAGGAGATCCATAGGAGTTTAAGCATCTCTTTTGCGCGCTCCGGATCGGGGAGCAGGGCCTCCGGTGTTTTTGTATTCGGCGCGGACGAGAATCCGCCAATCCAGGCGAATTTGTCGAGGTTGCCGAGACCGAAGTTCAGGGATTGGCCTCCACCCATGGAGAGACCGGCGATGGCGCGGTGCTCGCGATCGGTATACACGGGGTAATGCTTTTGGATATAGGGGATGAGATCCTTCAGCAGGTCCTGTTCGAAGGTGGCAAAGGCCTGCACCTTGTCGGGGGCCATGATATTACCGGTAGCACGGTCATCCTTCATGGCCCGGCCGTTGGGCATTACGACGATCATGGGCTGTAGTTTTCCTGCCGCGTAGAGGTTATCAAGGATCACCTGCGGGTGTCCGCCGTTGAGCCATTCCTTTTCGTCGCCGCCGATGCCGTGGAGGAGGTACAGTACCGGATATTTGTTTTTGCGCGAGTAGCCGGGCGGGGAGTAGATCAATGCGCGGCGGGTGGTACCTACTGTGACGGAGGGGTAGCCGATGGTGTCGATGCGTCCGTGTGGGATGTCCGGGCGCAGGGAATCGAAACCGGCGGGTGAATGTTGTACGGGGTCCTGCGCCCGGACGGTGGCAGCCGAGAAGAGACATGCTGCGAGTAAAAGCGGTTTGTAATTCATATGGTTAAGTTTATTTTATACTTCTTACCTGCGAACACTTTGAAAAGGTAGAGATCTTTTTCGATGTGCCTGAAGGGCACCTTCTTCCCGTCCAGTACTATGTTTACCGCCTTTTTAGTTCGTAAATGGCAAACCTGGGTTATCCCGGAGATCAGCGTAGCATGGCTTAATTGTTGGTTTTCCCATTGTATGTCGACCGTATAATCGCCACGACCTCTTAGACCGGTAACCCGGCCTTGTGGCCATTCGGCCGGCAGAGCAGGCAGCAACGAAATTTCTCCCGAGTGGCTTTGCAGCAACATTTCGGCGATACCCGCGGTAACGCCTTGTATACCCTGGTTGCCTTCAAAGGATGGGGTGATCCGGCTATCTTCGGCACGGGGATGTATGCTTACATCGGTGAGCATCGGACGCAGAATTTTATATGCGGGTTCGGGTTCTTCCAACCGCGCATACTCGTTGATCTTCCAGGCGCCGGACCAGCCTTTATTGATGTCTCCCCTGCGTTGTAACACGACCTTTACTGCTTGTGCCAGTTCGGGGGTTCTGAGCAAAGTAATAGCATCATCCGGATAGGCGGCAAACAAAGGCGAGAGATGGCGATGTTCCGGGTCGACTTCTTTGACATCCTCCATCCATTCCTGCAACTGGCCGAATCTTCCGATCTTCAAAGGCGGTAGTCTTTTGTATACGCTATCCAGGTCCCTGCACAGACCGGCGTCTTTCCCCAATATCTTCGCAGCCGAAATGGTGTGGCTAAAAAGGTTTCGTAACAATTCATTGTCCATAGTCGAGCCCATGGTAACGGCGGCTATTTTCCCACTATCCGTTAAATAATCATTTTCCGGGCTGGTAGAGGGGCAGGTCACCAGGTAACCCGTGGCCGGGTCGGTGATCAGATAATCCAAGAAGAATTGAGCTGCACCTTTTAATAAGGGGTAAATGTCTTCCAGGTATTTTTTATCTAGATTGTATTGATAATGATCATAAAGTTGTTGCATTAGCCAGGCGCCGCCCATGGGCCAGATGGAAGCCTCGCGGTTACGATCGGTGGGGGCGGTATTGAACCATACATCCGTACCATGATGAGCCACCCAGCCGCGGCAATTGTACAATTCTTTAGCAGTCCGGCTTCCTGCGTGCGCCAGCTGCCGGACAAACAACAATAATGACTGATTGAGCCGTGCGAGATTTGTGCTTTCAACCGGCCAGTAACACTCTTCCAGATTAATATTCAATGTCCATCTGCCTTGCCACCGTCCTTCCCTATTATCGAGCCACATATTGTGGTTATTGAAAGCCAAAGTTTTCTCACGGGCGCCGGCCAGCATTAAATATCTGCCGTATTGAAAGTATTGAGCAATATAGAGCGGATCGGCCTGGCCGGCCCTGATCTTTTCCATGCGCCGCGTAGTGCTGAACAAGCCGGCAGCATACCCGCCGAGATCCAGCTTACAGCCGGCAAAAAGCGGCATGTAATCATCGAGATGGCGTTGTTTCAGGACGCTATATTTATAGCGGCCGGCTTTTTTAATGTAGTTATTACACCGTTCTTTTTCATCGGCCGAAACATCGTTCCAGCTTTTCCAGCTGGTGGCGCCGGCCAATAGGAGCGTGACCGAATTGGCTTTGTTAATTGCTATGGCATTGCCGGCGTACCTAATATGCCCCCCATCCGCTTTTATCTTTAAGCGAGCCGACCATTTTAGGGCGGCCGGGACCGGGGCGGCCGAGTATGCTCCGCCCGTCAGCTCTGTGTTGGTCCCGTTCATCACCAGGTCGCCGTTGACTATCTTCGTTTCTGCCGAAGGCTGCAGACTGCTCAATCCTGCTTTTATATCGATGCTGCCGGGTTTATCTGCTGTAAGATGTATAACGATCACCTGATCGGGATAGCTCGCGAATATCTCGCGTTTGTAGTCGACGCCGTGTTCGGAGTAAGTAATCGTTACCATGGCGCTATCCATGCTCAGTTTTCTTTTGTAATGGGTAACCGCTCCGGGTTCATCACCCATAAAAGAGACACTCATTATGCCCATGGGTTGATAGTGCTGCACATTCGGGGGCACGCTGCTCAATTGCATAGCTTCTTCATCCGCCGCGACGTAATTTCTTTCAAGGATCAGTTTTCTTACCTTTTCCAGGATTTTAGGGCCGTTTGGGTTATTGGGATCATACGGGCCGCCGGACCATAAGGTTTCATCGTTAAAGACAATTTCTTCTTCTGCGGTTTTCCCGGCTATCATGGCTGCAAACCGGCCGGTTGCAATGGGTAGACCTTCCCAATATTTTGTAGCGGGTTGATCATACCACCAACACATTTCATTGCTGTCCGGCCGCTGGTGCTGGGCATAGCTACATGTCGCGTAGAGTATAAATAGCCCTATCAGAAAGAAATGCTTCATGGTTTTCGACGGTGCTTTCACATGGCGATGAGGTTGGCACCCAGGCTAATGGTACTATCCGGGGTAATGGTAAACGTTGCCGTTCTATCGAGATAACGCATTTTAAAAGTTCTTCCACCGGTGCTGTGGATCTGTGCGGATTGCAGTTTGCCGTCTTTCCATTGTATGCTTACTTCATAGCCGCCACGCGCGCGCAAACCAGCGACCGACCCATCTTTCCATAGGGCGGGCAAGGCGGGCAATAAGTTTATTTCATCATCCTGGCTCTGTAGCAAGGATTCTGCAACAGCGGCCGTAAAACCAAAATTCGCGTCGGACTGGTTGGATCTTTTGTTATGCAGATTTGGGGCAAGATAGTTATCGCTCAAAAATCTATCTATCACGGCCGAAACGCTATCCCCCTGCTCCAGACGCGCCCATACCGCTATATCCCAAGACATGGGGAAGCCACCGGGTGCTGGATGAACATCCATCCATTTATGAATAGCTTCCGCCAAACGGGGGTCACGGCGTAGCCTGATGGAATTACCCGGATAGATCGTAAACAGCGGCGATACATTATGCCCGGCCGGGGCCTGTTTCCAATCTTTGATCCATTCCTGTAAGTAGCCCGACTTTCCTATTTGATAAGGTGGTAATTTTCCCAGCGCCGTCCCGAGCCTTTTTTGAAAATCTGCATCGATCCCCAGTTCTTTGGCGGCTGCGATACAATGCGGGAACAATTCCCGGATAATCGCAATATCCATGGTTGGCGAGGGAGACAAGAAGGACAATTTTCCGCTGCTGTCATAGTAACCGTGTTCGGGCGACATGGAAAAAGGGGTAACCAGCCATTCGTGTTGGGGATCGACAACCATTAGCTCAAGCAGGAATTGCGCTGCGCCGCGCATCACCGGATAATATTTCTTTAAAAAATCCCTGTCGCCCGTAAATGCATAATGTTCCCAGATATCCTGACAAAGCCATGCGCCGCCCATGGGCCACATGCCGAACCGGGCCGCATCTACCGGTGCGGTGCCGAGCCAAAGGTCGGTATTATGATGTGCTACCCAGCCGCCATGATTGTAGTATTCTTTAGCCGTTTCGGCGCCATTCACCGAAAGGTCCGTTAAAAGGTCAAACAGGGGCTGATGGCATTCCGACAGATTACAGACTTCGGTGGGCCAGTAGTTCATTTCGAGGTTAATGTTGATGGTGTATTTGCTGCCCCAGTTTGGATAGATCTCTTCATCCCATATCCCCTGAAGATTCGCCGGTTGTCCGCCTGCCCGGCTACTGGATGCGAGCAGATAGCGGCCAAACTGAAAGGCCAGCGCCTCCAAATTCGCATCGGGAACCGAAGTAGACGTTGCCGCAAGGCGTTCGTCCGTCGGCTTCCTGTTCAGGGAATTATCGCCGATATTCAAATGCACCCTTCCCATCAAGCCGCTAAAGTCTGTTATATGTCTTTGGCGTAATGCCGCGTAACTTTTACCGGCTACCGCCGCTAATATTCGGGCGCATTTGGCGGCGGGATCGCCGTCGATGTTCTTATAATTGACATAGCTGGTCGCTATCGTAACTATAAAGGTGACCTCGTTTGCGCCTCGAATGGTTAGAGTCGAATCGGTAACGGTGGTCTTGCCGCCATCCGCCCGGGATTGCAATGCCGATCGAAAATGCATGCCCGGGCCTTCGACCGTGGCGATGAGCCAGTTCTTTTTGTTTCCCGGCTTCCAGGTTCCATCCATCACCAGGTTGCCAGGAGCTGTGGTTATTTTATCGACATAAGGACCACCAAATTTTGCCTCCACTGAAATGCTGCCCGGTTTATTTGACGTGAGATGCACCACCATGACATGGTCGGGGTAGGACATAAAAACCTCCCGCGAAAAAGTAACGTCGCCTACGCGATAATTGATCTTAACCAGACCGGTTTGCATATCGAGCTCACGGCGGTAATCTTCCGCCTTTTCCTGCCCATTGAACGATAAGGACAGGTCACCGATGGGCTGATAGGCCTGCTGCGCAGCGGGGATGCCAAGGAAATGCGTATCCACCAGATCTTCGGCCTCCTGGAATTTCTCTTCGACAACGAGGCGGCGAATGTCTGCGAAATAATGGTTGGCATTCGAGTCATTGTAGTCATGGGGGCGGCCCGACCAAAAAGTGGATTCGTTCAAGGCGATCCGTTCGTGTTCAGTACCGCCAAACACCATGGCGCCCATATAGCCATTACCAATGGGCAATGCCTCGAGCCATTTTTTCGCCGGCTGCCGGTACCAGATCACCATGCTATCTTGCCGCGAGTGCGACGACGTTTGGGACCAGCAACTACCGGGTAAGGAAAAGCCGATAAATGCGGCGACAATGAAACTTCCCCGAAGGGCTCCATATGGGTTATCCATCATTACTATTTATTCTGGAAGAGCAGCGGCGCCAGCTGGTACAAGCTACGTCTCCAGGTAAGAAATTCATGTGCTGTGTTCTCAGAAACAAAACCAGTGGCGTTATAGCCGGCCTGTTTTAGCGAGTCGACGGCCTGCCTGACCCGGTCAGGATTTTCCCGGCTACCGCAGCTGATAAAGATCAATTGCGGTTTGGGTTTATCTTTCAACTCTTCCGGGGTATAAAGGCCGCCGCTGAGCAGCGCATACCGGGAGAAGATCTCCGGTTTATTCAAGGTTATCACGTGTGTTTCCATGCCACCCATCGAAAGTCCCGCCATCGCCCTGTTTTCGCGGTTGGCTATGGTGCGGAAATGCGTATCGATATAAGGGATCAGCTCTTCGGTCAGGACCGTTTGAAACGTATCGATCTTAAATTCCCTCATATGACCGAATCTCAGTGTGTTCGTCAT
>JAICXX010000349.1 GCA_025934485.1 Chitinophagaceae bacterium | reverse complement strand
CTTCAGGAAGTCATTCTCGCTCATCCCAAAATAGGCGTATACCTCATTGATATCGGAAACCACCGTGAGCGGCTGTGTCTCACCTTTACCTACAAGCGCGCCGGCTTTGAACGGGATACGGCCAATATAACCGCTCACCGGTGCCTTGATCAACGTATAGCCGAGGTTGATATCGGCGTTGCTGCCTTCGGCCTGTGCCTGAGCGACCTGAGCCTTGGCGGCGTCAAGCGCAGCCTGTGCGGATTTCAGCTGTACATCGGAGACCACGTGGTTGGCCACGAGGGGCTGCAAGCGACCCACTTCGATAGCGGCCTTTTCTTCGTTGGCTTTGGCGGCCTCGATATTCGCAGTGGTGTTGTGCACTTCCGCGCTATAGGGCCGGTCGTTGATCTTGAAAAGCGGTTCGCCAGCAGAAACATAGGCGCCTTCTTCTACATAGATCTTATCCAGGTAACCGCTGACCTGCGGCCGGATCTCGACATTGGTCTTGCCTTCTACCGATGTCGAAAACGTGAGATACGTGGTAGCGACTTCGGAACTAATGGGCAGAACAGGGAGGGACTGAGGCGGCGGAGCG
This sequence comes from Chitinophagaceae bacterium, assembly GCA_025934485.1. Lineage (GTDB taxonomy): Bacteria > Bacteroidota > Bacteroidia > Chitinophagales > Chitinophagaceae > Puia. The sequence continues at coordinate 3,067 of JAICXX010000349.1, read as the reverse complement.
GCCTGTGTACCCTGTGCCTGATTGCAGCCGGTGATATACACGGCGATGGCTGCTAACAAAATGGATAATACCAGATACTTTCTCATAACCTTTATTTATATTAAATTTTTTAATGGTGTTAAATCAAACGCACGAAAAAGGTTTTTGTTCACTTTATTTATCACTGTTAAATCGTATGGCAAAATTTTTTGCGGAATCAATGGCTTGTTTAGACGCATCCTCCACTGTAAGACGATTCGATGGCGTCTTTCCGGACAATCGTTGGGAAAGTTTTTTGGTACGGGTCAAATTTCAGCCAAACCGTCGAGCGTTGGTAAGTTCTTCAACGTCAGGCCTTAATTTTTCAATGACCGGGTGATGCCGGTAATAGCATCCTTCAAGATCTGGCGGTTTATCTCGTCCGAAGTTCCTTTCCGGACGATGTTTATGGAGATTAGACCATGGATGATCGACCAGTAAGTATAGTATTTTGTACAAACCCGGTCGTCCTCCGGATCGCTGATGCCCATCATCTCGGCAATAGGTCCGGCGGCGATATCATAGGGTGTGGACCCGGGCGGCAGGATCTCGTCCATAATGCAACAGTTCATTTCCACCCCAAACATCAGCTGGTAATATTCCTTTTCCTCAAAAGCGAAATTCCAATAAGCCAGCCACATCGCTTCCAACTGATCTGCCAGGTCCGTATGTTTGTTCTTCGCTTCCTGCATCCGGCCCGCCAGCAACATAAAACCTTTCTTCGTGAGCTCCAGCAGGATCGCTTCCTTATTCGCGTAGTATTCGTAGATGATCGGGGCCGTATATTCGATCTTATCCGCGATCTTACGCATACTCAAAGCCTGCCAGCCCTCATCTTTCACGATGTCATAAGCAGCGTCGAGGATATTGACCCTGGTCTGCTCTTTTAATCGGTGAATTCTCTCCTTGCTCCCCATGTGGTATTTTTCGTCTTTCGACGCCCCCACCTCCCGATGGGTTTTAGTTTGCTCGCATCGTCTTTAACTAAATTTAGCCGGGTGCGCGCAAAACGGCTAAAGATTGACCTTCAGTCAAACGACCAGCGGTCATTTTTGCGGTGTAAATAATTTAACACCGTTAGACAAAATTAGAACTAATTTGGATTCCACCAAGAAAATTTTTTTCCCGCGCCCCGGACTCGGGGGCTGGCGGGGTCGTTATTCCGTTTTCAGGCTCTCTGCCGGATTTTGCAGGGCTGCCCTAAACGTGTGAAATCCAATGGCTAAAAGCGCAATCATCATTGCCAGTCCTCCAGCGGCGGCGGCCGTCCACCATGGAAATGAAATTCGGTAGGCATAGTCCGCCAGCCACCGGCTCATAATAAGCCAGACGAGCGGGATGGCAATCACCAAGGCCAGCATCACCAGCCTTAAAAATTCGCCTGACAGTAACCGGATGATCCCTGCAACGCTTGCGCCAAGCACCTTGCGAATGCCGATCTCCTTCGTTTTTTGCAGCGTACTGTAGGAGGCAAGACCCAAAAGACCCAGACACGAGATCAGGATCGCGAACATCGAAAAGTCGATGAACAGTCGGCCAAAACGGTCATCGTTCTCATATTGCCGGTTGAAGAACTCGTCCTCGAAATAATAACTAAAGGGACGATCGGGCAATATCTTTTTCCAAACTCCCCGGATAGCCGCCATGGTCCCCGGTAGACCGGTCGTGCTTACTTGTACCGAAAGCAGATTGGCATCAAGCGGGGCGATCAGCATCCCCAGCGGCGAGATGGCGTAGTGAAGAGAATAATAATTAAAATCTTTCATCACGCCGATGATTCTTCCCTCGCGGCCATAGGAATTGAATTGGCGGCCGATGGCCTGGAATTTCTTTTCCAACGCATGCGGGTCAACGTTAGGTTTAAGCAACACATAAGCCCAAAGCCCGAAATAGCTCCATTGCTTGTCCTCATCGGCGCGGAAAAGCCGGGTCGTGGATTTCGATAGGAGCATATCCGCTTTGAGCTCGGTATTTTCCGGCATATCCTTCATGATGCCCGTGACTTTCGCCGCCATCCCTTCGTCGCGGATCAGCAGAGTCTGACCCATAGGATCGCTCTTCCCAAAATATTTCCGGACCGCCGACTCGCTCAACACCACGCTCAAAGGGGCTTTTAATGCTGTCAGCGGATCGCCCTTCAACAGCGGGAAATCGAAGACCTCGAAAAAGCCGGAATCGACATAGGCGGCATGTTCCTCCTGGAAGACAAGCGCACCCCTGCGCACCAGCAGCAATTGGAAATCTTCGCGCACCACCGCCTCGATCTCGGGGAAAGCGCGGGCGGCCGCGATGGACATCGGCGCGGAGGTGAATCCCTGGTGGATCACACCTGTGGGGGTCTTTTCGTCACAACACAGGCGGTAGATCCTGGCCGCCTTGCTATGAAAGTTATCATAGCTCCGCTCGAACCGGACATACAAAAAGATCAGATAAGCAGCCGCGAGCCCGATGGTGAGCCCAATGATGTTCAACAGGGAAAAGACCCGGTGCCGCAAGAGATGGCGGAAGGCCGTCAGCAGGTAGTTCTTTGACATGCGGCGGGAGTTTGTGTCTAAAATAGCCAAAATCCCCGGTTTGTTGCACAAAAGTCGCTCGTCCGTGAGGACAATCTTAAGCTTAGCGTAGCCTGTCCGCGCTTTTAATCAATCTTTCATCTTTGGAGATACCCCGGGCTGCCAGGATCAGGAATACCGGGATGGCCAACGCCAGCAATGCGCTCAACGAAAAGGTGCCGTCAATAAATTTCGTATGCGCAAACCAGTAGAGGACGATATTCAACAGCGACAGCAGGATCAGCAGGAACGTGAGCAGCAGCTGCTGCCGCCGTTTCTTGTAATTGAAGATATTGATCAGGGTCCCCAGCGTGATCACCACCCCGATGATCAGCAGCAAGGACTTGCTGACCGCAGTGAGTTCCTGCAGGCTCGGCCCTTTTGCCGGGTCAGTTTGTAGCGTGCCGCTAAAAAAAGGGAGTTTGAACGTCAGCGCCCCGCAGATCGCGGCGCATAACATCCATAAGGTTTGTCTTCTCTGGAGCATATGGTGAATT
>JAICXX010000230.1 GCA_025934485.1 Chitinophagaceae bacterium | reverse complement strand
GGCCTTTTCCAGGAACCATTCGAACCGCGAGGCGTTCTTGAGCGGGGAGATGGCGATCGTGACGTTGGTGGAGGGTGGCGGGACGGTCTGTGTCGCGCGGATGGTTACACGACATTGCTTTTTATGCGCCTCGACGATCGCGCCTTCCAGCAAATGGCCGCGGCCATCGGTAAGCTGCACTGGCTCGCCGGGTTTCATCCGGAGCACCTGGACCACGTGCCGTGAGTTGTCCTCGTCGAGCGCCAATTCCTGTTGTCCGGCGGTATAAGAGGGTATATAAAAAGAAGGCAATGCCATGGCTCCGAAAGCTTGGAAGACTTAAAATGGCGTCTCGTCGTCATCCATGGGAACATCCTTCATGCGGCTGCCTGCCTGGATATAGAGCTTGGCGCCGTCGCCGTCGTTGCCGGAAACAGGTTTCCAGTTCCCGCCAGAAGGCATGCCGATGCCGCCGAAATCGTCTTCGCCGTATTCGGTGAACTTTTGGATATGCAGGAGCGCCCTGAGCTTCACGGTATCGAGCGAACCGTTACGGTGTTTGGCGATCTTGACGTGCGTTTCACCTTTGTTGCTCTCGCCCATTTCATTGGCGGTAATCCCATAATATTCCGGGCGGTACAGGAACATGACCATGTCCGCATCCTGCTCGATGGCGCCGGATTCGCGCAAGTCGCTCAGTTGTGGGATCTTCTCGCCATCCTTTCGTGATTCCACGGCACGGCTGAGCTGGGAGAGGGCGATGATCGGTACCTGGAGCTCTTTGGCCAGGCCTTTCAAGGCACGGGAGATCTGGCTGATCTCTTGCTCGCGGTTGCCATTTTTGTCCCCGGAGCCGCTCATCAGCTGCAGATAGTCGATGATGATGAAACCGATATTGTGCTTGTTCTTGAGCCGGCGGCATTTGGCCCGGAGCTCGAAGATGTTCAGGGCAGGCGTATCGTCGATGAAGATCGGCGCCTTGGCGAGCCGGTCGATCCCCTTCTTGTACAGCTGTTTCATCTCATGTTCTTCCAGCCGGCCACGAGCTATCTTTTCCATGAAGATCTCGGCTTCGGCGCTGAGGATACGCTGAACCAGCTGCGCCGAGCTCATTTCAAGGCTGAAAAAGGCTACGGGTGTAGGCTTGGTGGCGTTGAGGGCGGCATTGCGGGCCAGGTTGAGAGCAAAAGCCGTTTTACCTACCGCCGGCCGTGCAGCCAGGATGATCAGGTCGGTATTCTGCCAGCCATAAGTGATCTTGTCCAGCGTTGGGAAACCGCTGGGTACCCCGGTGATCTGGTCCTGCTTATGCCGCAGGTCTTCGATGCGCTGGATGGTCTTGACCAACACGGTGTCGATGCTATCGAAATTCTTACGCAGGTGGTTATTGGTGATCTCGAAGAGCTTGCTTTCCGCGTCGTCGAGCAGGTCGAAAACATCCGTACTGTCCTCATAGGCATCCCCGATGATCTCGCCACTGATCCGGATCAGCTCGCGCTGGATGAATTTTTGCAGGATGATGCGCGAGTGGGTGTCGATGTGGGCGGAAGACACCACCGAATTGGTAAGCTTGGTGACGTAGTAAGCCCCGCCGACGATATCGAGCTCCTGACGGGTCTTCAGTTCTTCGACCACGGTAAAGATATCGATGGGCTGGCTCTTCTGCGCCAGGCTTTGCATCGTGCGATAGATGCGCTGATGCCCCTCCAGGTAAAAACATTCCGGTTTCAGGATCTCCACAACCGTGTCGAAAGCACTCTTTTCCAACATAATAGCACCCAGCACGGCCTCCTCCAGCTCCTTGGCCTGGGGAGGTATCTTACCATATACCATGGTGCTCAGATCCACAGCGGGCTTGCGCCTCATTTTGCTGCGGTCTTTGTTCAAATTTAGGTTAGTGAGATCCATAAAACCGTTGAGAATAAATTTTGAGTCCCGTTAAGAAATTGTTACGACAACATGAACTGAATGTTACCCGGTTCATCGGGAGGGCGAATATAGAACTCCTCAATTCGTTTAAAACATTTTTTCTTTTTGTTTCTTTATCCTATAGAAATTCACCCGGTTATCCACAGGCTAGAGGGGGTTACGCACCGGAATGGCGGAGGTATCCACAATTTAAAAAAGTTTTCAGCCATTTCGCCGAAAAAATGCACACCGCCTGTGCAGAAGTATTTAGGGGGTAAAATTTTGCCGGCATACGAAAACCACAGAATGGGAGTTGCGGCGTTTTAAAGGAACGGCAGACCATTGGTCTGCCGTTAAAACTAAGTCGGGGCGCGGGTTAGTCGCACCGGCCCTTTTCCCGCATCGGGCCGAAATAGGCCTTATCAGGGCCTATCGGTGGTTCTGACCGTCATCCCGTTTTTGAGGTGGCGGTGGATTATGCTGTTGTGGCGCAGGTTTCGGCCTGTTTCCTATCGGTCTCGGTTGGTTGGTATTTTGGTTGGGCTGGCCTGTTGCCGGACGCTGATTGGAATTTTGGATCGGTCGGCCAAACATACGTTGCGGTTGCTGCGGCTGTTGCGGCTGTACCTGGCGGATAGCCGGCGCCGGCTGTGGTACCGAAGGGCGCCCCGCAGGTTGTGCCGAAGGCACACCGAAAGGCTGGCCCGCAGGCTGTCCACCGCGGGAAAACCTACCGTTATTGTCGTTTGCGTTGTTATTCGGCTGACCCTGGTTCGCCGGGGGCACATTGGCCGGGGGGCGGTTATACGTAGGCGGATTATTCGCCGGCTGGCCATTTACAGGCTGACCGTTCACGGGCTGCGCGCCGGAAGGCTGACCATTGTGGTTGCCATTGTTGTTCCAGCCGTTGTTTCCGCGATTGTCATTGTTGCCGTTGTTTCCATTCCAGCCGTTGTGGTTCCCATTATTGCCATTGTTGTTGTCCCAGCCATTGTGGTTCCCGTTGTTGCCACGGTTGTCGTTCCCATTCCCGCGGTTGTCATTCCCGCGGTTGTCATTGCCACGGTTGTCATTGCCACGGTTGTCATAGCCACGGTTGTCATAGCCGGCGGGCGGCGTGGGGTTGGCGCCGTAACTGGTCCGGTTGACCGGCCGGGCCATGTTCAGCGGGTGGAAGCTGGTGGGGGCATAGCCGCCGGGCCGGCCATTGCCGCCTGTATGCGGGTCGCCTGCCGGCGGAGCCGAATTGACGCGGGGACGATAGACGGCAAAACCGCCACCGGAAACATTCCCACCGGGAGCACGGCTGTCCCGAATGGGCGTAGGGCGGAGCTGTCTGCCGCTAAACCGGCCGACCTCACCCGGATCGGGGCCCGCGCCATAACGGTTATTCCCGAAGTGGTTGTTGTTATTGATGACCGTGACATTGTTGATCACCGTAGTGCGGTTGATGATCGTGACATTGTTCGTCTCGCGCACATAGTAATTGTTGACCTGCGGACTGGCGACATACTGATGTGGTACGAAGCACCAGTAATGCGGCGGCGGGTTATAGCCGCTGCTGTAAGCCACGCTCACGGAGATACCGGGCTCCATCGGTGCCCAGCCATAGTAGTCATCGCTGTTTCGCCAGCTGACCCAGGCCGGGGCCCATTCGTTGCCGGGCATCCACATCCAGCCATAGCCATCGCGGAAGAACCAGCGGCCATAGTGGAAAGCGGCCCAACCCCAGGGATAACCGGAGTCCCAGGCCCAGCCTTCGTCGGTATAGACCCAATGACCATTGGTAGCATAGGGCTTGAAATCCGGGCCGGCCTCGGGCATCCAGACATAGCCGTAGTCGGGATCCTGGATCCACTGACCATAGGGGCTCAGCTGATCATAAAAGGTTTGGTAAGAAACGTCGTCGGGATTGGCGGGCGGCGGAGCCGGTTCGGGCGCCGGCGCGGACGTCGGGGTGGGTTGCTGAACGACATAAACAGGGCCACAAGCATTCAGACCCACGGCCACGATGGCCAGGAGAAACAGGTGTTTGTACATAGATCAACAAGTTTATTTATAGGTATAACAACCACAAAAATAGACCATTCTAAAGGCAAAACGTTTAATGAAAACGAAAATTCCTGCCGATTATTACCTTTGTGCAACTATGACAATCAGTTACAATTGGCTTTGTGATTATCTGCCGGTAAAGATCGAACCGGAACGGCTTTCCAGGATCCTGACCTCGATAGGTCTGGAAGTCGAAGGCATTGAACACTACGAATCGGTAAAAGGCGGATTAAAAGGGTTGGTGATCGGGGAAGTATTGGAATGCGTGCCCCATCCCAATGCCGACAAATTAAAGCTTACCAAAGTGGCTATCGGTGGCGCCGAACCGCTGTCGATCGTCTGTGGTGCTTCCAATGTCGCCGCGGGACAAAAAGTCGTTGTCGCATTGCCGGGTACGACCATCTATCCTATAAAGGGAGAACCGCTCACGCTCAAGATCGCGAAGATCCGCGGTGTCGAGAGTCATGGCATGATCTGTGCCGAAGACGAGATCGGTCTGGGCGAAAGCCATGCGGGCATCATGGTGCTCCCGGCGGATGTCAAAGCGGGAACGCCGGCTGCGGAGTATTTTCAACCCTATACGGATCATCTCATCGAGATCGGCCTCACGCCGAATCACATGGATGCCATGAGCCATTGGGGCGTGGCACGGGATGTCTGCGCCTGGCTTTCGCATCATGAAAAAGGCGAGTTCCGGCCCAAACAGCCCTCCGTCAAAGACTTTAAGATCGCTAACAATAGCGCGCCCGTCGCGGTGAGCATCGAAGATAAACGGAGTTGTAAGCGCTATTCGGGGATCACCATCCAGGGCATTACGATCCGCGAATCGCCGCGATGGATGCAGGACCGGTTAAAGGCTATCGGCATCCGCAGCATCAACAACATCGTCGATATCACCAATTATGTCTTACATGAGCTGGGGCAGCCCCTGCATGCCTTCGATCTGAATGCCATCGAGGGCCGGCAGATCATCGTGAAGCGTCTGCCGGAGGGTACGCCCTTTGTAACCCTCGATGAAAAGGAGCGGCGGCTGTCGGCGGAAGACCTCATGATCTGCAATGCCCAAGGCCCCATGGCGATGGCCGGCGTCTTCGGCGGTCGCCGCAGCGGCATCAAGGACGATACCACCGTGATCTTTCTTGAAAGTGCCTGGTTCGACCCCATCACCATTCGTAAAACCTCGTTCCGGCATGGGCTGCGGACCGATGCCGCGACGCATTTTGAAAAGGGGATGGACATTTCCGGTACGGTAAATGTCCTCAAACGCGCGGCCGTACTTATCCGGGAGTTGGCCGGCGGCGAGATCGTATCGGATATCGTCGACGTATATCCGGACCCCGAGAACAAGGTTCAGGTCGCGCTGAAGTATCATTATCTCAAGGTGCTTAGCGGAAAGAGCTATCACCCCGATGCCATCCGGAACATCTTGCAGGCGCTGGGTTTCGAAATCATGAAAGACGGGATCGACGCCATTGTAGTGGCAGTGCCCTGGCATAAGCCGGACATCAGCCTGCCCGCCGATCTCGTGGAAGAGATCATGCGGATCGACGGTTTGGACAATATCGCCATCCCGGGTGCGATCACCATCTCGCCCGCAGTAGAAAGCAATGGTAAAAACGCTTCGAGAAGACACTCGGTTGCGCATTACCTTGTAGGCCAAGGATTCAACGAGATCCTCACGAACTCGATCACGAATAGCGCCTACTATACGGAACAGGAGCTCGAGACGGCCGTCAAAATGATCAATAATCTGAGCGCCGATCTCAATATCCTTCGCCCGTCGCTGTTGGAAACGGGGTTGGAATCCATAGGCTACAACCTCAACCGCAAGGTCTCCGGTCTGCGTTTCTTTGAATTCGGTAAGACCTATCATACCTCCGGAATAGGCAAATACGAGGAGGTCAATCATCTCTGTCTCTACCTCACCGGTCCATTGCTGGAGGACTCCTGGAAGGGCAAGGGTAAGGCGGTCGACATCTATTACGTCAAAGGGCTCTGCGAGCGCCTTTTCCAGCTGGTGGGCCTGGATCTGCCGGTCTGGGAGCCAAGGCAGCAGGCGAAGCTGGAGCAGGGTCTGGCCATTTTCAGGCCCGGAAAGACCGGCGACAAGCCACTGATCGAAGGCGACAAGATCAAAGGGCAGCTCGTCGAAACAGGCGCGGTAAAAGGGGATGTGCTCAAACGGTTCGACTGCAAACAGGAACTGTTCTTTGTGGACATTTACTGGGACCGGCTGATGGAAGGGGCGGCGGAACGGGCCATCGAATTCCGGGAACTGCCCAGACAGTTGCCCGTCTACCGGGATCTGGCGATAGTCGTCGACAAACAGCTTTCGTTCGAATCCGTGGAGAAGGCGGTGCGGAAAGCCAGGGTGGATAAATTGCAGGAAGTAAAGCTTTTCGATATATTTGAAAGTGAGAAGCTGGGTAAGGACAAGCGATCACTGGCTCTGAGCTTTACTTTTTTGGACGAAGAGAAGACCTTAACGGATAAAGAGATCGAAGAGCTGGTGAACAAGCTTATCCAAACGCTGGAGAAAGAAGTAAGCGCCGAGATACGCAAATGAGTGAAGAAAGCCATAGCAAGGGAAAACCTTTCCCTCCTGCGGGAGAGGCCGAGCTCCGGGTCCGAAGGATCCAGGAGAAGCTACAGCAATTGCTGCGGCAGCGGGATCTATTGCTAAAGGAGAACACGAAATTGCGGGAGGAGGTGCATCAGCTGCAGCAAAACCTGGAAGAACGCGGCACGCGGCTCGAACAATTGCAACAGCAGGTAGAGATCTTAAAAGCTACGAAAGCGACTATGAGTGAAGGGGAAAAACGGGCATTAGAGAAACGACTTGGCCAGTACATCCGGGAAATCGACCGGTGCATTGCCTTGCTGGGGGAATAAGACCGGTCAGACTCGTTTGACGAGACGCATCTTCATCTCATCCTTTCCGCGCGATATTTCCAGGGTGTAAACGCCGTAGGGCAGGTCGTTGAGACCGTTCCAGTCCAGCTGCTGCTGGTCGTTCTCTACTTCGGTTTCGAGGGCGCTGCATACCAGGCCGGTGTCGTCCTTTAAGACGGCTCTTAACAGGCATTTTTGTGGATCGTCGACTTGAAAGGTGAGATGGTCGATGAAGACGGGGGATTTGACTTTTAGGAACATGGTGCTTTAGTTTTTAGATAGGGTATTGGTGTCGTGTGCATAAGGTGTTAATAAATATAAAACAAGTATTTCAACTATGCAAGAGTTGATTCCAATAAATGTTGTGATCGGGGACCGGACCTACCGGATCAAGATCGAACCCCGGGATGAGGAAGTGGTCCGGAAGACCCTAAAACTGATCAACGACAAGGTGATCGAATACAAAACCCAGTTTGCCGGCCGGGACATGCAGGACTATATCGCCATGGTCGTCTTGTGGTATGCCACCCAACCCGCCGGAGAAGGGGGCCTCCCGGGACAGAACCATGCGGTGCTGGATGCGCTCACCAGAATGGAGCAGCAACTGGATAAGGTATTGTAAAAGTCCGACTCCAGCCAGGCAAATTGCGCATCAAAATGCGCTGTCCCGGCGCAGTTTTGCACATGTTTTTCATATCTTCGCCAACTAACACAAAAAACGGACCACGGGTCCGTCGACCGAAGGTCAATCATGAGTCGCTTGGCGCCAAGGTTTTATCTTCTGTCTCGAACCCGTAGGCGCCAATTCACACGATCATGAACCCGAAAAAGTTTTATATGATTGTGAACGCTTTAAAATATAATATATAATGGAACTAACGACCATAATAGTGGGGGTCATTGCCTTGGTGATAGGCATCATCGCCGGGAAACTGATCTTCGCTAAGAACACCCAACAAAAAATACAAGAGGCTGAAGGTCAGGCAAAAAAACTCCTCAGTGACGCGCAAACGTCAGCCGAGAACCTCAAACGCGAGAAACAGCTGGAAGCCAAGGAAAAATTCGTGCAGCTAAAGGCGGAGCACGATAAGGAAGTACTGGAAAAGAACCGAAAGATCAACGACGCAGAGGCCCGGATCAAGCAAAAAGAGCAGGGTATCAATCAAAAACTCGAAAATCTCGATAAACAGGCCAAGGACAACGATGCCATCAAGGAAAACCTCAACCGGCAGATCGAAGTAGTGAACCTGAAGCGGACCGAGCTGGAAAAGCACCAGGAAGAGCATATCCGCCGTCTGGAAAAGATTGCCGCCCTTACGGCCGAGGAAGCACGGGCGCAGCTCGTGGAGAGCCTCCGCCAGGAAGCCCAGACCCGTGCGCTGGCCTTGCAGCAGGAGATCATCGACGACGCCAAGCAAAAGGCCAATAAAGAGGCCCGCAAGATCATCATCCAAAGCATTCAGCGGACCGCCGCCGAGCAGGCCATCGAGAACTCCATCACTGTTTTCAACCTGGAAAGTGACGAGATCAAGGGGCAGATCATCGGCCGGGAAGGCCGGAATATCCGCGCGATCGAGGCCGCCACAGGTGTAGACCTCATCGTGGACGACACTCCCGAGGCCATCATCCTGTCTTCGTTCGACCCGCTCCGCAGGGAGATCGCCCGGCTTTCGCTCCAAAGGTTGGTGGCCGATGGGCGTATTCACCCTGCCCGTATCGAAGAGATCGTGGAAAAGACCCGCAAACAGATC
>JAICXX010000034.1 GCA_025934485.1 Chitinophagaceae bacterium | reverse complement strand
CGCCCCGCCTATTGACGATCACCGTATATTTTTGCTGGCTGCCGTCTTCGGCCGCTCCAGGATCCGGCCCCACATCTCCAACACATCGCTCACCGGTTGAAGATCGCAGGTGTCGAATGCTTTTTCCAGGAAAGGGATCATGCACGATAAGTAACAGTGAAAATTCAGAGCAAGTTATCACTTTGTAGAGAGACAGTTATGGGGTATTTTTTCCCCAAGGAAGCTGGCTGGACAGCGGTCCATCTGTGTTCAATTGTTTGGTTTTGATACGGCGGCTGTTCCCAGATGGGCATTTAGCAATTGGATCGCCTTTGCGATCTGGGCACGGCCGGGGGATTCGATGCCATACCAGCCGCGGTAACCTTTTTCGCGGCAGAGATCGAGCATGTGGATAGAGCCCTCGTCCGTGGGCTGATTGCGGTAGGACATGCCTTTTGCAAAAGGCAAGGTTTGGGCGAGATAGCCGATGTTGTCGAAATCGGTGGCAGGCTGGCGCCAATCCGGATAGGTGCCGAAGTGGGGATCGTCGACTTTTTTCATGAGGTCTACCATCCAGGCTGCGTCATTCGACACACCTCCATGGTTTTCGATGAGGATGTCGATGCCGGCGGGTTTTGCATATTCCAGGAGCATATGATACGACTCGACGGCCCACTCGAGGGCGGCTTTTTTGTCGACATGCTGTGGTCCGCGGCAATTGGTGCGGATCGCCTGACAGCCGAGATATTGCGCGATATCCACCCACTTGCGATGAAAGATGGCGAATTCCCTGCGGCCTTCTTTTGTGGGGGCACAGCCGTCGCCTTCGTCGTCGACCATAATGAGTACGATGTCGATGCGATGCGCCGCGGCGTTCGCTTTGAGCTGTTTGAGATACTCTTCCGTGGGGACTTCCAGCAAGGTATTGACCAGCTCGATGCCGTTGAGATTAAATTCTTCGCGAGTCAGCCGTGGGAAGTCGAGGGTTTTCCATTTGCCCGCGCGCCATTCTTCGATAAGGGACCATTGGGCAAGAGAGATATCATCGTGCTGTTTCATGACTTCAAGTTACGGAAAAAAGCCCCCTGCTTCGCAGGAGGCTTTGCTATACTTTGGTTCTACAGCTTATCGAACTGCCGAAGAACCATTCATCTGGGGATTGAAGTCTTCCATCTTAGGTACGAATACTACCTTAATGGTGTTCGAGGGTTGGGTACCATCTGTAGGCGGCTGTTGCAGCGATACATTGATCTTGGGTACACCGCCTTTGAGGAAGTGATCGGCTACGGCTACCATCCGGCCTTGTTTGAGCGCCCAGGCGCGGTTGTGGTGGCCCGGACCGTTGTAGACCATCGAGGAGCCTTCCGAGTTGTAGTGGTGGTGAACCTTGTGGTGTACGGGGGCCGTACCGTTAGGCGTGTTCGAAGCGGTGCTGCCGGACTGGTTGTTACCACCGCCGGATGCCGTACTCGAGGATGCGGCCGCGTGATGTACGTGGTGGTGTACGATGTGTTTGGGCTCGGGTGCGGGTTCGTTATTCATCGCCATACCGGAGTTTGCCATGGCGGAGTCGCCGGCGGCTACGAAGACATTGACATTCGATTTGTTCGCGATGACCTGGCTAAGCCCGTCGAGCGCTTTTTTACCATTGGCAGAAACCATGGTGGAGTTCTTTTTGAAGAGCTCGTCCTCATCCAGCCGTACGTATACGGTGTTGTTGGTCTGCTCGACATCGGCATTCGAGATACCGGCCTGCGTCAGGGCATTCTTTACGTCGTCGCTGACCTGCGACATCATACCCTGCTGCTGTTTGAAATAGTTCTGATAATAATCCAAATTCTTTTGTTGTTCAGCATAGCTGCTGTTGCTCTTGTCCAGCTGGCCCTGCAAGCCGGTATTTTTGTTTTGCAGATCCTGGACATTGCTATTGAGCGATGTTACCTGCTGTTGTAATTGGGCGCTGTCACCTCGTAACTTCGCCACATCTGCCTGCGACGCCTTGTATTTCCTGCTCGATACGCATCCGGTAAGTAAGATAAGGGCGGTACCGGCAGTCAAAAAGGACATTTTAAGTTTTGTTTTCATGATCAAGCTTTTTTTTAAACTGGTGTGTAGATTTTAAAATTCAGGTCAACACAAAAAATATTGTGCCAAGGGGGTCTACTTGATCTACAGGAGGGAGGAGGGTATAGATAGCTATAGAAATTACTGTGCCAAGATTTTATTCGGTGCGGAGGTTCTTCACAGGATTTTGGAGGGCGGCGCGGATGACCTGGAAGCTAATGGTCAGGAAAGCCAGCAGCAGCGCGGCGCCGCCGGAGGCGGCGAGGACCCAGGCATCGAGCGAGGTGCGGTAGGAAAAACGGGCGAGATAGTTGTGCATGAAGAGCCAGGCCAGGGGGGAGGCGACCAGGATGGAAATGAGGATCAGGCGGGCGAAGTCCCTGGTGAGCAGCGAGACGATGCCGGTCACGCTCGAGCCCAGTACCTTGCGAATGCCGATCTCGCGGGTCCGGTTCTCGGTGGTATAGGTGGCGAGACCCAACAATCCCATGCAGGAAACGAAGATGGCGATAAAGGTAAACGTATTGATCAATGTCGCTGTATTCCGGACCCAACGGAATTTTTCGGCATAGTCCTTATCGGCAAAGTGCAGATCGGTGAGGAAGGCCGGGTTATATCTTTTCAGGATGGCTTCGACCCGCGCAACGTTTTCGCTAAAAGGCCGGCTTCGGCTGATCCGCATGGTAATGAATCCCGGGCTGGTGGCGCCTTTGATGAGCACCGGCTGAGGGGTTTCGTCGGCACCTCCGACGATCATGTCCTTGATGACACCCACGATCTTCCAGTGTTCCTGTTCGTCGAGAATGATCTGCCCAATAGGATCTTTGAAGCCCAGGAATTTGGCGCTGGTCTCGTTGATGACACAGGAAAGCGTGTCGCCGGGATAATTTTGAAGATCGATATCCCGGCCGGCAATGAGTGTGAGGCCGTTCGTCCGGACAAAGTTCCCATTCTCCATAAACAGGGCAAACCCCGGGTTGACGTTGGGGTCCATGCCCGCCCATTTCAGACCCGACTCAAAGCCGCCGTTGTTGGTGACCGTGGCATTGGATTCGGTGAATGACTCGACTGCACCGCTGGTGATCAGCTCGTTTTTGAGGGCGGTATTGTTCCGTTTAAGGTCGGCGGTAAGCTCGTGATAGACAAGATCGTCCTTGACATAGCCGACCTCGCGGCCGAGCTCGTGGTGGATCTGTTTTTGATAGATGACGGTGAAATTGATCAGGAAGATCGAGCAAACGAACTGCACCACGACCAGGACCTTTCTCGGCCTTATCAGGGCATTGCCGTTCTTCAGAATGCCTTTGAGGACTTTTATCGGGCGGAAAGAGGATAAATAAAAAGCCGGATAGCTGCCCGCAAGTACGCCGGTGAGCACGACGAAGGCCAATGCCGCGATCCAGAATAGCGGGGCATGCCAGGGTATAACCAGCCTTATACCGGTGAGGGTATTGAAGTAGGGGATGGACAAATTCACCAACGCCAATGCGATAATACCGGCGAGGGTGGCCATCAGGATGGATTCGCCGATGAATTGTAAGATGAGGGAGCCTTTCTGCGCGCCGACCACCTTGCGGATGCCGACCTCGCGTGCGCGTTTCTCGCTTCTGGCGGTGCTGAGGTTCATGAAATTGATGCAGGCGATCAGCAGGATGATGATACCCAGGCCTCCGAGCATCCGGAGGCTATCGATGTTTCCCCCCGCCGGCAGGCCATTCTCGAACCGGTCCTCCAGATAGAGCTTAGTGAGGGGATACAGAAAGGTGGTTTGTTGGGCCAGTACAGGATGTTTCGCCTCGTACTCCTCCAGCCCGACATGGGCGATCTTTTTGTTGAGCGCCGCTACGTCGGCGCCGGTCGCCAGCTCGACCCAAGTGGCTGTGCCCTGGACGTTCCAGGCGCCCTGATCATGCAACCAGGACCACGGCAGCAGGTATTCGAAATAGAATTGGGTATTAGTTGGGAGGTCTTTTAGCACGCCGGTAACAGTAAAGGTCTGACCTTCCGGCGTGGTGATGATCTTACCCATGGCATCCTGGGTGCCGAAGAGTTTGGTCGCCAGCTTTTGGGTGATAACGATGTCGTTAGGATCTTTTAGCGCCGTCGAGGCGTCGCCCGCTACCAGGGGAAAGCTGAACATGGATAAGAAGGCGGGATCGGTGACGTTTCCGTACGCTGGGATCTTTTTATCCTGATAGCGAAGCAATTGCGTGTTGAATTGCATTCTCGCCACGTTTTTGATCTCGGGGTAATGTTTCAGGGCCGGGGCCAGGGGCGTGGCAGTAGAATTGTCGACGGACATCTCGCCGTTCTGTATCTGCTTGTGGAAGGCCTTGTAGAGCTGCGTTTTCTTTTCGTGGAATTGGTCGACGCTTAAACCATGGAGGATATTGAGGGCGAGCAGAGTCGCGGCGGCCATGCCGAGGGCCAATCCGGTGATATTGATCGTAGCATGGAGCTTGTTCTTGACCAGGTTGCGGATGGCGATCTTCCAGTAGTTTTTAAGCATATGGGTCTTAGTTGGCCTTTGTTGGTCTTTGTTAAGAGCCAGAAAGATGCCAGACTGACAACTATGTGAAAATGAAACCGGTAGAGACTTTTTTTCTCTTTTGACTGACCGGTTTCGATACACTTACCGCCTGGAATTGTTTCAACTTACTTAGGCACGATATACAGCGGACGCATGTTGCCAAAAATATGGCTTATTGCTTCGGGCGCCAGCTGGCACTGAAGGTCTTTGCACGAACTATGGCAGGAGAAGCAGGAATTGGTAGTCGCCTGGAAATAAGTCTCCATGGTGCTATTGGCCAGGGCACTGGTACCGATGGAGACGCCCGCGGCGGTATCGCTCGTGGTGCTATCCAAATGGTAAACGATCCCGTTAGGCGCCGCCCCGCCGCTGGTCCAGGTGGCACCGATGAGGTGATAGTTTTTCCGGACGTCGTTGCCGGGGATCTTATTGATCACAGAATTGTTGATGTAGATGATCTCTGCATTCGACTGCGCGTCCGTGGCATCCTGCGCATTGGGTTGCTGGCCATAAATCGCGCCGAATGGGAATTCCCTGAGCGTGTTGCTGGGGCTGATCGTGTAGGGATAGACTCTTTGCAAGGTGTCGTACCCGAGGGAGTCCTTGATATGACTGATGTTAAAGGGTGCGCCGCCGCGGGCTGAAAAGAGCCAATCGGCAGAAGAATTCATGATGACGGTTTTGCTATTTTTCGTACTGTCCTCGTACCGATAAGTGGAATCGGGGGTATTGTGGATGTGTTCGAAGGTCGCCCAGATCATCTCGGGGTGGTGGGCGGCGCTGCCAACGATATGGATGCCTACCAGCGCCAACTTTGTCAGTCGGCGGCCATTGGGAATCCGAAGAGTGTCGCCATAGAAAGTATATTTGGTGACCCATGCTTTTATGGTAATGTATTTATCGGCTCCGCCGGGCAGGCTATCCGCTTCGACCCAGGACGTTTTCAGCTCCATGGTGAGTGCATCGGGACGGACGGGTGCGGGGTAGCGAATGGAGGCGGCAAACCGAACGATCTCGTCCCGTTCTTTTGCGGTGGTGGGGAAGGTATCGTTAGTGATATGATCGACACTGACCATGGTACGATAGTAGGCGTACATGTCGTTGACGAAGGTGATATAATAGACGAGCGAGCGAGTTTGTGCCATGAGTGCGTCACCGGTGGCCTGGTCAAGGGCTGAGGTTACCGCGCTGCCATCGTAAAAAAAGAATTTCATCCCGGCGGAGGTCCGAAAGGCGTGAACGATCTGTTCCGGGTGTGAGAAGCTGGTTGGTTTTATAATGGCCTTCCCATTTAGTATCCGCGGCTTTTCGGTGGGCGGATGGAACAGCACTTCATAGAGGTGTCCCTTATGGTCCGTGTATACCGGCAGCCGGTTTGGTCCGGTTTTATGCAATACGCTTACGGCCTCGAGAGGTTCGCCTGGATGATGCGCTTGCAGGTAATCCGTATCTCCGCGGGGTACTACGGTATAAAAGATGGGCGATTCCAGCACCCGCGGGCGCTCTTTGCCACCGGATGTATCGGGGGACGTGATCCAGAGGAACATGCGTTCCGCCCACTGGTAAAAATCGCAATTGTCGTTGTGGGGGAAGGCCACGCTGTTTGCGGGTGTCACGGCGCCGTCCTCGGTGGGCTGGCCGGAGCGGAACCAGGCGTTAAAAGAGTCGGACGAGATCCCGCAGATGGAATCTGCGTCCTGTGGCAGGCCGGAGGCGGTGGCGGCTACGGTGCCGGTCGAGGGATGGTTAATGCAGGCGGCGAGCAATAGGATTCCTGCTGCGATGGACACGCAGAGTTGCGTCGATAGACGATTCATGTATATGAGGTTTTAGGTTATACAGCCTAAATCGCGTGGAAAAAAGGGGACAGGACGAGGACAGGAGATGGACAGGAATGAACAACCGAAAGATAGATAAATAAAATCAATCATGCACATAGGGAAACACCTAGGTCGTTAAATTAGCGGCGCTTCGGTTGTGGCTGCCCGATGATCAGGCGTACTTGCGTCTGTATTCGAGTGGGGAAAGATTGGTGAATTTTCTAAACACTTTGCGGAAGGCATTGACGTCTTTATACCCGGTCTCGTAGATGATCTCGTTTACTGTTTTACGGCTGGATTCGAGCTGTTTTTTGGCCTGCTCTACGCGGACACGTTGCATGTATTCGATCACCGAATTGCCGGTGCATTTCTTAAACCGGCGTTCGAAATTGCGGCGGCCGAGATGAAGGGTCTTGCAGAGACCGTCGACGGAGAAAGCCTCCCCGGTATAGGTTTCGATATAGTCCTGCGCCTTCAGGACCTCTTCGTCGCCATGGCGTTTTTGGCCGATGAAGATGATGAAGGGCTGCTGGCTTTTGCGTTCGATGTCGATCTCGAACATCTTTGATGCGAGGATGGAGAGGTCTTTTCCCAGGTGTTTTTCGATGATGTACAACAATAGATTCAGGTAGGAATAGCCGCCGCCGCAGGTATAGATACCATCCTCGTCCGTTATGATCGTATCGTCGATGGCCTGTACGCGGGGAAAGAGTTGGGCGAAGTCGTTCTTAGCCGCCCAGTGGATGGCGCACCGGCGATCGTCGAGCAGACCGGTGGATGCCGTGAAGAAAGAGCCTACGCAAAGGCTGACGATCTCGGCTCCGTTGTGGCGTTGGATCCGGAGCCAGTGCGCGTAGGCCGCGTTGTGCTCCAGCACTTTGGCGAAATCGCCGCAAATCAGGGGAATGATCACTACATCGGTTTTGGCGAGCCTTTCGATGGTATTACCGACGTTGATGCGATAGAGATGGCTGCCGAGGGTTTCCGTCGCGTTGACGCCTACGATCTCTACTTTATAAAAAGGGGCCCTACCCTGGTATTTCAGGAAGTCGTTGACCCGGTTGAGGATCTGGTAGCTGCTGTCGATACACGACATGGTGGCGTCGTGCAGGGCAAGAATGGAAACGTGTTTCATGCCTTAAAATTAGGTTCTTGCTTTGTCGCAATCAAGATGCGATTTTGTCGCATTTGGCCTGCTGAGGGCCGGGGGCCGGGGCTTGGCGCGCGATACGGGAGCTCATTTGACGGTGAGGGTCAGCGGGTCGTAGCCAGTGAGATAGGGTCCGGTTTTGGTGTCTTTGGTGCCGTGGTCGGTGTAGGCGGCGGTGAGGGTGTAGGTGCCGGGAGTAGCGGCGGCTGAGCCGGAGGCCGGGAATTGCAATACGCCGGAGATGCCGTTCAGGTAGGTGATGCCGGGAGCGGCGGCATATTTTTCGATCCACCGGACCATCGTGTGGATGTCATCCATGGTGACCTCGGGATGGGAGGGCATTTTTTCTTTGCCCCAGATGCCGGCGGAGCCGTCTTTGATCCTTTTGCTGAGGGTGTCGGTGATAGTCGCCGCGGACACCTCGGCCCGCCGGCCATAGCGCCGGGCGATGTCGGCCAGGGATGGCCCTATGAGCTTGCCGTTGAACTGGTGGCAGTTGAAGCAATTGGAGCGCGCCATGGTGGCGAGACCGGGGTCTTTGAGGGGATCGGAGAGGCTTGCGTGGGCAGCGCTTTGGGAACCGTGGACGGTGCTTTGGGAGCCGGGGGCCGTGCGGATCATGAGCACGACCTCTTTAGGGTTGATCTCGTCGTAGCGCGAGTCACCGTCCTCCTCGTCTTTGACGGTGATCTCGTACGGGATCGGCGTGCCGGCGGATACGATTGTATGCGCCGCCGGGCTTTGGATCTTTACGACCGGGGCGTGATTGTCCTGCATGACCAGTACGAAGGCCGCGATAAACAGGTAGCGGGTTATCATAGCTTATTGATTTCAGCCGCCACCCGTAGTGCGCTGCGGAGACAGGATTCCATTCCTCTGCTCATCGTATCGGCGTAGGTTCCGGCGAAGAAAATGCGGCCTTCGGGTTTTATGATCTGCGGCCAGAATTTGTGCATCTCGCCCACGGGGAAAGGCTCCATCTCGCAGGCCGGGGCGAATCGGTCTTTGGTCCAGTCGACGGTGAGCGCCTGTTCGATGGTGTCTTTTTTGCCGGGGTAGACCTCGCGGAAGGCGGCCAGGACGCGTAGTGGTGAAAGCCCACCGGGGCCATAGGCTTTTAAGACGACGCGGTTCGTATCGGGTGAGTCCAGCTGCAGCCAGATCGAATTGATATCCGGGTGTTCGAATTCCATATTGATGCCGGGGATGCCGTCGTCCAGCCAGAACCGCGATGCGGCTTCAAAGACATAAAAGGGATGCGAGGAATAGCCGAGGTTGTCGACCACATATTGTTTTTCCGGGGAAAGGGCCGGCGTCACGGGGATATTCCGGAAGACCGGAAGCGTGATACAATTGACCAGCGCATCGGCGGTGGCGGCCTCTTCGCGGGTGTTGAAGGCGCGGTAGTGGACGGTGACACCGGTGGCGTTGTGTTCGATGGCGGTAATGGGGTGGCTGAGCCTGACGCGGGTGCCAAGGCGATGGGCAAAGGCGCGGGGCAGCTGTTCATTGCCATCTTTTAGCCGGAAGGTCTCGCCTTCCGAGAGGGGGATACCGCGGGAATACATGAGCGAAAGCCGCCAGAGATAGTACAGTGCGTTGGTGTTTTGTCCGCCCATGAAACGCAGCGCGCCGGGCGAGGCGCCTTCTTTTTTATAAAGGTCCGCAATGGAAATCTTATCGTAGTCGTCGTAGCCAACTCCAAAGGGCTGCCAGGGGTCGGTGAATTTTTCGGTGTACTTTTTTACGTAGAAGGCGTTCAGCTCGTATAACGGATGCTGTGCGAGGAAAGCGATCTCTTTTTCGTCGAAGCCGAAGGACTCGAGGGTTGCGGGGTCTTTGAGCTTCTCCGCGGTGTACCATCTGCCGTCGATGACCTTGAGCTTGTGCTTGTCATAGGCGTATTCCGATCCTTCAGCGTTGGGATAGGGAACCACGGTGAGACCAAACTCCCTCGCGTAGTCGAAGAAGCGTTCATACCCCGGCGCGGTAATGTGGTCGGCGCCAAAGTCTGCGTAGAGACCGTCCGACAGGCCGTCGCGGCCCGTGTAGACATGTCCCCCATACCGGCCGGAGGCTTCGAGGACGAGGACGTCATGACCCGCCTTCATGAGTTCGTAGGCGCAGCAGAGGCCGGTGATGCCGGCGCCTGCGACGATGATTTTTTTCGGAGTGGGGTGATCCATCGCCGCTTCGAGATGGGGAGCCAGGGCGAGGCCTGCGCTCGCGGTGAGGGTGTTCTTCAGGAAGATGCGCCGCTTCATTCTACAATATACGGAAATCCGCGAATCGCCCGGCGGGACGGAGGGTGATCATTCCTGGCCGGTGAGCATGTTGCGGAGGTGGAAGTGTACAAAATGTTCCATGGAGTCCACGCGGTTGTACTGCACGCCATAACCCATGGGTTTGATGAGATAGCCGGCTACGCCGAGCTTTTCCGTCGCGCGGCGGTCCGCCTGTTCACCGGAGGTGGTCATGATGAAGACGCGGATATCTTTAAGCCGTGGGTCATCGCGGAGTACTTTGAGGAATTCGATGCCATTCATGCGCGGCATGTTGAGGTCCAGCAATAAGATATCGGGCAGGGGGTCCATGCTGCGCAGCAGCTCGAGCGCCTCCACGCCGTTGAAAGCCGTATGTAGTTCGTAGGGCAATTCCAGTTTTTTGAGGGACCGTTGTACGCTGATCACGTCGAGCTCATCATCCTCGACCAGCATGATCGTATTTTTATTCATGACGAGTTAATTATTTTTCAAAGGTGCCACGCAGCCGCTTCGCTCATGCCATGTTTCTTTTTTGGCCATGTAAAAATAAAACTTGCACCATTTCCCGCCGAAGAAATCAGGCGGATGACACCGCCGTGTTCTTCTACGATCTTCTTTACAATAGCCAATCCGATGCCAGTACTTTCGGTATCCGACCGTTCGCGCAGGGTTTGAAAGAGTCCGAACACTTTTTCATGGTATTCCGAGCTGATGCCCGGGCCATTGTCGGTAACGGAAAATTCGTAATCTTTTTCATGCTCCTTACAAGCCACACGAATCTTCGCCCGGGGACCCGCATATTTTATGGCATTGCTGAGCAGGTTGCTGAAGATCTGTTGTAATGGAAGGCGCTCGGTGTGGAGTACCGGCAGGTTATCCGTAACGAAGGAAGCTTCACTGATCCCGATGAGTTCGGCGAGTTCGCGTACCATACCTTCCACATTTACCTCTTCGTCGGCCACGATATCGCGGCCCGCACGGGCGTATTCCAGCAAGCCGTCGATGAGGCTTTGCACGCGGGCGATCCGGCCGGGGATAAAATCCAGGTATTTGCGCATCACGGGGCTGATCTCTCCCGCCAGGTCCTCTTCGATCCATTGCACCACGTTGGAGATGCCGCGCACCGGCGCCTTGAGGTCATGCGAGACGACGTAGGCGAACTGGTTCAGCTCGGTATTCCTCTTTTCAAGCTCGCCGATATTCCGGCTGAGGCGCTCGGACATATGATTCAGTGACACCGAAAGACTGCTGAGCTCATCGTGCTTATCGTCCTTTACCTTGCCGAAGTCGCCGCGGGCGATCCGTTCGGCCAGCGTTACCTGTGTACCGATACGGGTCGAGATCCTTCTTACGAGAAAAATGGCGATGGCGGCGCCCACGATGACCAGCAGAATGCTGGAAGCAAGGGAATAGTCATCCGTACGGACGATAGAGGTCGTCAATGCCTGCCGGCGGGCATTTCGCTCGGCAAATTCCGCGTCATCAAAATTACGGAAAAGCAGGGCAATCCGTTTATTGTATTGATTTTCCACCCCCTGCTCGAACTGGGCATCGAACAGCTTGCGATAGGCCCGGGGATCGGCGACCTCCTTCTCTTTTGCCCCGATGAGTTCATGGGAAAACTCCATCCAGTGCTGGTGCAGCCAGACGATGGAATCCAGGGCTACCTCCTGCCGGGGGTTTTGGACCAGGGCCTGTTCTTCGCTGATGAGGGCG
Source organism: Chitinophagaceae bacterium (assembly GCA_025934485.1). GTDB lineage: Bacteria > Bacteroidota > Bacteroidia > Chitinophagales > Chitinophagaceae > Puia. Next base: position 29,599 of record JAICXX010000034.1, on the reverse strand, counting down.
GGGAGACTTCTTTCGCCTTCGTAATAGGGGGAAAGGAGCTGGTCCTCACCGGTGAGCAAATAACCCCGGAAGGCGCTTTGCATTTCCACCATTTGTTTGTGGAGAGCGCCGGAATTGCGCACGATGGTTTCCGAGCGGTTCAGGAACTCGAAGTTAGTCTTTACCCTTGAATCCAGGGCATAATTCACCGCCGTAGTCACCACATCGATGGAGATAGCGATGAGGAAACCCACGGAGATTTGGGTGGTCAGTTTCATAGCGCAGGTAAGTTACACCATAAATGCTATGAGGCGGCGGGTGTTCGCCGGCCGCGGCGCAACATTAATGGCTCTTTAATGTCGCAATCGACATGCAAAATTGGCGGAATTACCACGCGGGAAGACGATGAGATCGACCTAGCTTTATGAAAACTTTAAATGCATGAAAGCTGTTGAAATCATTATGATCCCGGTAGCGGATCAGCAAAAAGCAAAGGCCTTTTATTTGAATCTCGGGTTCCAGATGGTCGCCGAAGCGCCCATGGGAAATGGCGAGACCTGGCTACAGCTGGGGCTGCCCGGTTGTGAGACGACCATATCATTGGCGAAATTTCAGGGTATCATCCTGGAGACGGACAATATCGCGGGAGAGACCCAACGGCTTGCCGCCAGCGGTGTAACCGTGGGGAAGATCGACGACACGCCCTGGGGGAAGTTCATGTGGCTGAAGGATCAGGATGGGAATGGGCTGTGTCTGCATCAAAAATAACCTTGGCATTTACCTTACAAATAAAGGAATAATTCTTCCTGACAGACCCTGGGGCCCATAGACCCCAGGGTACTAACTTGTTGTTTTTCATGGTTTTCTGCAATACTGCTAGGTGGTTTCCGTTAGTGTAAATTATCAAGACTATTTAGACCACTTAAAACCCCTAGACCGTGTCCAAGAAAATCTACCGCCAAGTGGTAGTGACCTTGTTGTTGCTATCCGGTTCCTATTTTGCAAAAGCTTTTACTTATACGGCAAGCCGTACCGGTAACTGGACCACACCCTCAACCTGGGGCCAGATCGTCAATATTCCGACCGCTGGCGACAATGTGGTCATACCCAATGGATTTACTGTTACAGTTAGTACTACTACCGCGGTGGCCTCCGCGGTGACCGTCAATACGGGAGGCAAGCTAACGATAAGCAATGGTGACAAACTAACCATGGGGGGGCTGCTGACCAATAATGGCACTATCACGACGAACACCGGTAGTCTGATCATCGGAGGTTCTTTAGACAATGCAGGCAGCCTCACAGTGAGTGCTAATGGGAGCCTGACATTCGATGGCGCTGCGAATTCAACGATCTATGGTGGTGGAACCTATTCGATCCCGGGCACCGTGGTGATGAATATGGGCTCTGCTACTACGGAGCTCGATGTGCAGGATGCCAATTTCATCTCGGGTATCAATACGGGTGGTAGATATTATTTTACGTTTACGAGAGGTATTTTTCAGATGGACAACTCCGGTACCCTGAACAATGCTTATAATAGCGGTTCTTCAAATTCATTGACGATCCCCAATGGGGTGACGCTGGAGTCGGACAATGGTACGATGTACCTGGCGTCTTTGGGGACTACCGGCAACGTGCTTTTGTTGGGCAAGCTCTTTGTAAATGGCGGGACGGTATACGTCCAAACCGGGCAGGCGTTAAATGCCGGACCCGCGGACGATTTCCAATATAGCGGCGGAACATCCCAGCTATATATCACCAGCGGATCATTGACCGTCGGCGGGGGATTCAGTCCGAAAAACGGTACCAGCTATATCGATTTCAATATGTCCGGAGGGACCATGGAAGTAACTTCACGGGAACCGTCCAACAATGCTACCTTCCAGCTTCAGGATGTCGCTGGTGGAAAAACCGTGATGTCCGGGGGCAGGATCATTATAGATGAACCTGGAGTAGGCAGTAACTCGGACCTGGACATGGGCGGATCGAATATTTCGCTTTACTCCGTCACAGGAGGCACGGTGCAACTGGGATCGTCCACTATGCAAAGTTCTGCCGGTTATTATGCGATCGAGCCCTACTCGACTACCAACTATCCGAATATCGATATGGAGCCCGGCTTCGCCGAGACGGCCGCGGCAAATGCTACGGGCAACTTCAATTTTCTGAGCCTCTATATCAACTCGAAGGCTACGTTCGATGCCTCCGGCGCCATTACTGGCGGCTCCACCATGAACAACGTGCAAATCACGGGCAGTAATGGCGTTTCGGCTTTCGATAATGAAGGGACTTTTACTCCGGGCACGAGCACCTTCCTGTTTTCAGGCAGCGCGCCGCAGGTGATCAAGTCCGCTGCTTTATCGTCCGTGAGCTTTTATAATCTAACGGTCGCCAATACTGGTGGGAATGTGGTGCTCGGTGTCGCCACGAAGGTAACTAACCAGCTTACCCTTGGCAGCGGCGACCTGGATGCCTCCGCCGATCCGCTCACTATAACCACTGGGTCTAAAACCATCCTGGGTGCGAGTAACAGCAGCTATGTGATCACGGGAGATGGAGTGACCAATACCGGCTACCTGGCTATTCAAGGCCTAACCAAAAATGCAACGACGATATTTCCCATAGGTACATCGACCTACTATCTGCCGGTAAGCCTTAATCCCGGAAACAACAACAATACTGCCTATTCCACTTATGTCTATCCCGCCGTAACGACCAATGGCAAATCGACGGGCGCTTCGGCGAGTTCGGGGATGCTGTCGGAAATGACGGATATCACCTGGGATATTGCCCAGACCACGGGTTCCAATTCGACAAGCGTGGCACTCAACTGGTCCTATTCGGGAACTGCCCTGGAAGGTTCGGCCTTTCAAACATACGGTTCGAATATCGGCATCACGGAGTTTGCCGGCGGCACCTGGGGATTGGTGACGGGCAGTGGCAATGTCTCCACGGGAACGGCGAGCGCTTCGTTCACCGGCCTCAGCAGCAGCTCCACTCCGTTTAGCGTGATGGGTACCAATACGGCTATCCTGCCGCTTGTGCTGGGGAATTTCAATGCCGTGCCGCAAGGCAGGACTTCGCTGTTGACATGGGCGGCCTTTCCCGATGGGCAGACCGGCAGCTTCACGATACAACGTAGTCTGGATGGTCTGAGCTGGGTCAATATCGGTGTAGTACGGGCGGAGACCACGGAGACCAACTATTCGTTTTCGGATGTCGCTCCGGCGACCGGTGCGAACAACTACCGGCTCTTCATCCAAAACGAAGATGGCAGCACGTCCTACTCGCCGATCAAGGTGGTCGAGTTTTCGTCCGCTGCCAGCTTGACTATCTATCCCAATCCTGCGAATACGACGCTCACGATCAGTATCGGCAGCTCGGGTTCGGGCAATCCGCTGGGTTTCCGGCTGGTGAATACGGCCGGGGTGGTGGTGCAATCGAGGCTTATAGAACCGGGCGCTGCCACGGTGACGATGAATACAAGCAGCTATGCTGCAGGGGTCTATTATCTGGAGATCCTGGATGGCGGGCAGCTGTTACAGACTACGGCCATAATGGTGGTGCATTAGGTTTTGAGGTGGTCGATGCGGACCCAGCTCATGCCTGCGGCCCTGGCGGCGGTCACTCCTGCTTCGCCGTCTTCGAAGACGAGGCAGTCGGCGGGCGTCACACCCAGCAGTTCCGCCGCCTTTATAAAGGGGTCGGGATAGGGTTTCCCCCTTTGGGTCTCGCCTGCACACACGGTGACCTCCACGAGGTGGGCGATACCCAGCACCTGCAGCGTTCTTTCCACGGCTTCGCGCCCACTGCCCGAGACCACGCCGATGCGAGCTTTACCGGCATGTCTTCTCAGGTGCCCGACCACATGTTCCATCGGTAAGGTGTGCTCGATATAGTTTTCCAGGAAGAGCTTGTATTTGAGCGCCTTGAATTCCTGTGGATCGAAGTCGGTGTTGTAGCGGTTGTTGATCTCCTGTACCACTTTTATCACGGGCCAGCCGGCGAGCTCATCGATGATGTCTCCGTTTATCTCATGACCTTTGTCTGCCGCAACGCGGATATAGGTCTCTTTGTGAGCGCCCATATTATCTGCCAGGGTGCCATCACAATCGTATAGATAGGCTTTAAATCCTTTGCTGAGATCGGTCAGCCGGTCCAGTTTTGTTTCTGCCATAGGTGCGCAAAGATAGGATACGTCAGGCAGCGGACGGACAAGATGGCATATCAACCATTTGGCCTTTAAATTGTAAAGTCAGGAGATATAAAAGGAGCCATTTATGAGCACAGAAAAAGCCATTTTAGCCGGCGGGTGTTTTTGGGGAGTGGAGGAACTGATCCGGGCACTTCCTGGTGTAGAATCCACTACGGTGGGTTATACCGGGGGGGACGTACCCAACGCCACCTACCGCAATCACGGCACACACGCCGAGGGTATCGAGATCATCTTTGACCCGGAAAAGCTTTCGTACCGGAAGCTTTTGGAATTCTTTTTTCAGATCCACGACCCTACCACGCGTAACCGGCAGGGGAATGATATGGGGACCTCGTACCGGAGCGCCATCTTCTACCTCGACGAAGGGCAAAAGGAGGTCGCGTTGAACCTGATCAAGGAGCTGAATGCCGCCAGAATCTATAAGAATCCCATTGTAACAGAGGTTGTTCCGGCGGGTCCGTTCTGGGTGGCGGAAGACTACCACCAGGATTATCTGCAAAAATATCCTGAAGGGTATACCTGTCACTATATCCGGCCGGAGTGGAAGCTCGCGGGGGATAAGGCGGTGGGATAATCAATTTTTCATATTTTTCAAGGGGCCATTACTCCGCGGTATGGCCTCTTTTTATTGGATTTTATCTATCTTCAAGACACAGTTTTGAACTATGTCCAGCGCAGGTATTATTACAATCCTTTTGATTATAATCACGGTGATCACTTCGTATAAGGGATTCACCAACAGCATTTTTTTTGATAAGTATAAATTCCAGGTAGACAAGATCCTGCTTTACAGGGACTACAAGCGGCTGGTGACGTCGGGTTTCCTGCATGTCAACTGGCTGCATCTGCTTTTCAACATGTTCTGCTTGTACTTTTTCAGCGGAATGCTGGAAGGGGGTCTGGGGCCCTGGTATTTTTTACTGATCTATTTCGCCAGTCTCATCGGCGGCGGCCTGGTCTCCCTGGTGATCCACCGGCGTCACGGTGATTATAGTTCCGTGGGTGCTTCGGGCGCCGTCTGGGGGGTACTTTTTGCCTGTGTGGCCCTGTACCCCGGGATGTCGATCTCGCTTTTTCCTCTTCCGCTCTACATGCCGGTGTGGCTGTATGCGTTGATATTCGTACTGATCACGATCTATTTGATCCGGTCGAAGAAAAACAATATCGGGAACGAGTCGCACCTGGGAGGCGCCATCGTAGGCATGGTGCTGGCGCTGATCATCAACCCGATGGCCCTGGTAAACAATTACGGGAAGATACTGATCGTGCTGCTGCCGGCGATAATCTTCTTATATCTTATCATCACCCGGCCGCATCTTTTACTGATCGATAATCTTTTCTACAAGACGCATCAGCAGTATTATTCGATCGATCACCAATACAATGTCGAGCGGCGTGACGAGCAGCAGGAGATCGACCGCATCCTGGATAAGATCAACAAAAAGGGCATGCGCAGTCTGAATAAAAAGGAAAAAGAGACGCTAAAGGCGTATTCGAAGAGTGTGCGGTGAGGCCGCGGCGTGCGGTGGCCGCCGTGTTTGCGCAGGCTGCTCCTCAAATGCGGGTGATGCAGAAGTTCGCCTTCCCGAAATTGCCCATTTCCTTGATCATCGCGCGAGTCTTTTTGTCTATCCAGACATAACCAGAGACAGCTCCGTGGATGAAATGCAGGACGCGGCAATTGAGTATGCCACCGGTATCCAGCATCCAAACATCGTCGAATGCATATTCCACCGTCACGGGATCGGAAGGCGCAGGCGCATCTTTATTGAAATTGTGGAGCGTATAGGTCTGACCTTTGGCCAGATCGAGATAGCCGTAGACGTATTCGATCATATTGTCTTCGAAGTAGCCGCTTTTCATCGGATAGCTTCGGTCGGTCGCGGCGCCTTTTCTAATCGTATGCACGGTGGCGCCGGTCGCTTGGAAATCCATGGTGAAACTCACGTTCTGGCGGTAGTGCACCTCGTGCATCGAGATGGGTGTGAAGGCCATGTCGGTGACAGAAGTATCGGTGGAATAGCTGCCCACGGGAACCTGTCGTTGGCGGGCGAAGGTGATGCGGCCGGCGGCGCTGTCGACGCTGATCACCTGGTCGTTGACCCATTCGTAAATGATCTTGCCCGCGGTGTTCGTCGTGACCGCCTTATAATAGTCATGCGAGGAGCGGATCAGGTCGCTGCGAAGCAGGGGGTCGCCAGGCTTGACGATGGTCTGGGCAGTGCTGCGTCCGGAGGACAGCAGCAAGGCGGCGAGCAGCGCGAGAGATATGAAGATTGCTTTCATGGCACAAGGATACGGGCTGTCGCTGATTGCCGGTGATGGGATTCAACCGGTGACGGGAAAAATTCAATGGACGGGCTTCGGTGTTGCCGTGATCTAACGTATCAGGATCAGGGCGCCCTGTCGTCTAATGACGGTTCCGGTCGAGGTAGTGACTACCACAGTATACACATAAGTTCCTGCCGGCGCGAGATTGCTGCCGATGGTGCCGTTCCAGCCGCCCCCGATATCCGCGGTTTCGAAGATCTTGCCGCCGTAGCGGTTGAAGATCGTCATATTGAATGATTTTGGTGTGTCGCCGGTTTTGACGCGGAAGAGATCGTTGGCGCCGTCGCCGTTGGGGCTGAAGGCGCTGGGGATATAATAGCCCGATGCCAGGCCCGAGCCTCCGCTTGATCCCGAGCCGGAGCCTGGTCCGGATCCTGGCCCTGATGGTGTGCAGTTAGTGTTTATCGTTAGATTTATCTGCGCGGTGGCGGAGCAGCCGTTAGTGGTCCCGGTGACGGTGTAGAGGATATCCGATTGAAGAGTGGCGGTGGGGTCGCTTACCGCAGCATTGGAAAGTCCGGTAGTGGGGCTCCATTGATAGCTATCGGCACCGCTTGCCTGGAGTTGCACGGCGCCGCCGGGGCAGGGGGTGTTGGCGACAGGGTCGATGGAGAGCTGAGGTGTCGGGTTGACTGTAACGTCGATGGCGGAACGCTGGCTTTCACAGCCATTGACCGTTTGAGTCACATACCACACGTATGGGCCGGGCGCGGCGGTGCTTGGTATCGGCGGTGTGGCGCCGGGGGTGCCGCCGGTGGCTGTGGTGTACCACTTCAAGTCGGTCCCGGTGGCGCTGAGGGGGACAGCGGTAGCATCGATACAATAGGTTGGCGCGGGCGTAACGGTGGGAGCGGCGGTGGCCGGATTGACAGTGACGTCGATTTCGAGCCGGTTGCTTTCGCAGGAGCCGGCAGGCGTCTGTGTGACGTAGTAAGGCGTGATACCGGGGGCGGCCGTGCCGGGTGTCGGCGCTGTCGTGCTTGGAGTACCGCCGGTAGCCGTGGCATACCATTGCAGGTTAGCGCCATTTGCCGAAAGCGCGTTGGCGGTAGCGTTGAAGCAATATTGAGGAACCGGGTTGGGCGTGGGCTCCGCCGCGGGCGAACCGACGGTAACGTCGATAAGTGTACGCTGGCTTTCACAGCCGCTGACCGTTTGAGTCACATAGTAAGGTGTGATACCGGAAGTGGCCGTACCGGGCGTCGGCGCGGTGGGGCTGCTGCCTCCACCGGTGGCGGTGGCGTACCACTTGAGGTCGGTCCCGCTGGCACTGAGGGGGACAGCGGTAGCATCGATACAATAGGTTGGCGGGGTAGTAACGGTGGGAGCGGCGGTGGCCGGATTGACAGTGACGTCGATTTCCAGCCTATTGCTTTCGCAGGAGCCGGCAGGTGTCTGTGTGACGTAGTAAGGCGTGATGCCAGGGGCGGCCGTGCCGGGGGTTGGCGCTGTCGTGCTGGGGCTACCGCCGGCAGCCGTGGCATACCACTGGAGGTTGGCGCCATTCGCCGAAAGCGCGTTGGCGGCAGCGTTGAGACAATATTGCGGAACGGGGTCAGGCGTCGGCTCCGCCGAGGGTGAAGAAACGGTAACGTCGATAAGTGTACGCTGGCTTTCACAGCCGCTGACCGTTTGAGTCACATAGTAAGGTGTGATACCGGAAGTGGCTGTGCTGGGTGTCGGCGCGGTGGGGCTGCTGCCTCCGCCGGTGGCGGCGGCGTACCACTTGAGGTCAGTCCCGATGGCACTGAGGGGGGCAGCGATAGCATTGATGCAATAGGGCAAGACCGGGGTATAGGCCGGATCGGCCGGTATCGAGTTGACGGTGATATCTAATTCCTGCCGGGGACTTTCACAGTTGCCGGCAGGCGTCTGTGTTACGTAGTACTCCGTGGTGCCGAGTGCCGCCGTCGAGGGTGTCGGTGCAATGGAAGAACCAGTTCCGCCGATGGCTGCGGTGTACCAGAGGAGATTGGCGCCGGTAGCGTCGGTGCTTAGGTCGGAAGCAGTGCTGTTGTGACAAAGAAGGATCGGATTAGGAGTATTGAGGCTTGGGAGCGCAGCCGCAGTTCCTTTTGGCGTCTCATAAGGTCCGAGATCTACAGCCGGTCCCTGCATTCTGGGGCTTCCGCCAATATCCGGGGAATATGGCGCATAGGTTCCGCCCTGGTCGATCACGGGGCTGCAAGGGGATACGTGAAAATCGCCGCCGGCAGCATTTATAAACAAAGGGTCAGCATCCATGTTAGTGCCCAGTGGAAATGAGCCGTTGATGTCCGAATTAGTCATTGTCAAAGGTGTATTGCCACCGGAATACGCCGAGGTATAAGGCGTCCCCGAGGTCCAGACAATATTGTAATCGATTTGAGGATTTGGCAAAGGGGTATTAGTGAAATCATTGGTAAGTATCGGAGCAGATTCGTTGTAAAAAAGACAATACTCTATATATAATACGAAGGTGGAGGTGCCGTTTGTCACATTGTTTCCAAATACGCTGGCTCCCGAAGAACTCGTGTTATTATAGAAAATGTCGTTTTCAAAAATGCAGAGGTAGTCTGAGCCGACATCCGTATTATATATCGCTCCGCCGTAAACGGCCTGATTGTCGTGAAAAAAACAGTCTTTCGCATTATAATTTACCTGAATGGCTCCGCTTATATAAGAGCCCATAGCGGCGCCGTAATAAGCATAGTTATTCGTAAATGTACAATTGTAAAAATAGGTGTTGGCGATATCCCCCGGGTTAACCGCCAGAAAGAGCACTCCCCCACCGGTGTTACCCGGCTGAGCCAGAGAACTCGAGCCTGCATCTGCCTGACCATCGCGGATCGTGACTCCATGACACTCGCTGTACGAAACTGCAGAAGTAAGGACGTGATAGCAATTATCGGAAGCATTACCGGCCACACCGATATCGCCGCTTAGGATTGTGGGGTACAGTGCTGGATCGGCCTGTGTATTGGCCGTTTCGGTCCCATTGAAACCGCCATAGATGTAAACACCATTTGGAATACTAAAAGTAGCGGAGCGACCAGCCGGGCTGGAGGGTTTGTAGGTCCCCTGGGCGATCCAGATCTGGTCTGCATAGTTGGCAGCGGCCAGGGCAGATTGAAGGTTGTTATAGGCCGTCGCCCAGGTTAAACCAGTGCCGGGTGTGGGGTTATTGATATTAACGTAACGGATAACTGCAAAGCAATGAGAGGTCGAAATAAGGAAAGTGGTGAGAATGGCCGTGAGGATGCGGACGCGGCGATAGGTCATATCAACAACTTGTTTTGGCGTTTAATCAGGTCTGTATTGGACTGCTTGTGAAACGTTGAAGGTATTATATTTAGTCTGTAAACATTAGAAAAAAACTAACTTTAATGCAAGACCGAAAAACATCTTTTTGTGTTGGCGGGTTGTGTCCTAACCTATTAGATCGACAAAATCGGTTATCCGTTGCATTCATCTATTTTTTCATTACGCACTGGATCGGCAGCGCCGCGGGCATGGTAATGGCATATGGGTATTGCGGGCAACAAAACCCGAATGCATGACCGGAATACGTTTTTTGCTGTTGGGTATTGGGATCGCGACGGGACTAGCGTTCCTGAGGCCGCGCATTACGCCCGCGCCGGCGCCCACCTCGCACCTCGGTTCGCCGGATGTGCGGAATACGAGCTGGAAGGCTTTGTATCCTGCTATTGCCGATACGGTGACGTTGCGTTTTGGCGCCGACTCCAGCGCTATCCTTTCACCCACGGGTGTTCCCATCCTTCAGTCGACCTTCAAATTAAAGAACGACCTGGTGATCTTTCATGATGTTGGCGGCATGAATGCCTGCCGGGATTTTAGCGGTTCCTATCATGTCCGGATCAACGGCGACACGCTGGTGCTGGTGATAGACGAAGACCCGTGTGATACGCGGGCGGGCATGTTGATCATCAAGCCATGGATCAGGAAACGGTAGGCCGGCCGCCGGGCTCGCTGATACAGGCGAAAAATAAAAATCTGGGCCTGTTTTTACCCGAATTTTTGTGGGAGGTTTACAGTATGAATGCTACCACTCCGCTCCAGGACGCGATGCTCCGGGATATCGCCGACAAAGTCGTTTTCAACCAGGCGCAAATGCATGGCCTGGTCTATCTCGATACTGTGTTCGACCGGAATGTTTTTCCCACGGAGGCTGCCCTTCATGGCCTGCGGCAATTCGAAGAGCCGCTGCCGCCGGGCTCCTGCAGCGCGGCCGAGGTGATCGAGCTGCTTCACCGTTATGGCGCGCCGGCTACAGTCGCGCAGCTGGGCGGCCGCTATTTCGGGTTTGTGAACGGCAGCGCGGTGCCGGCAGGGCTCGCGGCCCGACAGCTTGCCGGCTTTTGGGATCAGAATGCCGCCATGCATATCATGTCCCCCGTCGCCGCCCAACTCGAAACGGTTGTCGAAGGATGGTTGCGGACCCTTTTCGGGCTTCCCTCCCCTACCGTCGCCAGCTATGTAAGCGGTACCTCGATGGCCAATTTCTGCGGGCTGGCGGCGGCACGGTACCGTCTTTTACAACGACAGGGATGGGATATCAACGAGCAGGGTACAGCGCAGGCGCCGCGTTTGCGGATCGTCGCGGGCGCGCAGGCACATGCCGCAGTTACGCGGGCGGTGAGCCTGCTGGGTTTCGGAAAGGCCAATATCGAATGGGTGGAAGCGGACGACCAAGGGCGGATGATCGCGTCGCGGGTACCGGAGCTCGACGATAAGACCATCCTGATCCTCCAGGCCGGGAATGTCAACACCGGCGCTTTTGATCCTTTTGAAGAGCTGTGCGAAAAGAGCCGTCGCGCGGGCGCCTGGGTGCATATCGACGGTGCATTTGGGTTATGGGCGGCCGCTTCGGAGAAGCTCAGACCGCTGACGAAAGGGATCGAAAAGGCGACATCGCTGGCGGCTGACGGTCACAAGACGTTGAACACCCCTTATGATTGCGGCATCCTGCTCTGCCAGGACAGAGAGGCGCTGGCCGGCGCCTTGCATCTCAGCGGCAGCTATCTGGCGATCGATGACCAAAAACGCGACGGGATGATCTATGCCCCCGAGATGTCGAGACGGGCGCGGATCATCGAGCTGTGGGCGACGATGAAGTACCTGGGCAGGTCGGGCATGGGACAACTTGTCGACATGCTCTGTGCCCGGGCGATCCAGTTTGCGTCGGCACTGCGGGGTGTCGATGGATTTCGCATTGTCAATGAGATCGTTTTTAACCAGGTGCTCGTGTGCTGCGAGACGGATGCCCTTACGGCGAAGACACTCGCGAACATCCAGGAGCTGCGCGAATGCTGGGTTGGCAGTTCGGAGTTCCAGGGCCGGAAGGTCATCCGGGTGAGCGTCAGCTCCTGGGCCACGACCGCTGATGACATCGAGCGGACGGTGCGGGCTTTCGAGCAGGCTTATCGCATGGCGACGGTATAGGCGCGGCGATGGGCTGGCGGGTGGCGTTGTGGGGGCCTATTGCTTGAATTGAATGGGCAATCGCTTGAACGTATCCACAGGAATGCCGCCGATTCGGGCGGGTTCCCAGGGTCGCATGCCGCTCACGACGCGGTAGGCCTCCTGGTCGAGTGCGGGGTCGACAGGCTGGATGATCGCCAGATCCTGCGTAGCACCCTCTTTAGTGATGCGGAACTGCAAGACTACGACTCCCTGGACATTGTATACGAAGGCCGAGGCAGGGTATTGGATATTCTTATCCAGGTACTCATATAATGCCGCCGAACCACCGGGATAGGCAGATTCCTGAAAGAAAGCCATCCCCGCGGTGGATTGTTTCCCACCGGCGAAAAAAGCCTTGGCAGCGGGTCGGCCCGATCGATACCAGGCCTCCCATTCGCCGTCCGGCGCGCCGTCGCGGTTTACGCCGGAGGCCAGCACCTTCCCATTGTCGTAGTAATAAATATCGGAGCCCGAGGCCTTGCCATCCTCAAAATGAACGCGGCGCGATACTCTGCCTGACGGAGTAAAATAAACGCGGTCGCCCTTGGGGATCGTGCAGGAATCGTCGGCGAAGAGGCTCACGGTGCTCATTTTCCCGCTAGTATAATAGTTGACCATACGCCAGCCGCTGTCCGTCTTCGCAGTGATGCTGCTGATGCGCTGCGGGCTGTTCTCGCTCACAGCGCCATACCACGTGGTGTCCTGGGCCCGGGCGATCCGGAAAAAGAGGATGGCGAGACACAGGTGAAAGAAACGCATGGCTAAAGAGGTTTTCTGCCCAGCATCCTGATAAACCGAAAATGGGAAATAACGGCAGCCCTGAAGGTAGGCAGAGAATTATACGGCAGATCAAAAGCCTCACATTCCGCCTGCACAATCCTGCTCAATGCCGGATAGTGGATGTGACTTACCCGTGGGAATAAATGATGTTCAATTTGATAGTTCAGTCCGCCGACCAACCAGGAAATTACCGGGCTGCGTGGCGAAAAGTTAGCCGTGGTCTTTACCTGGTGGATAGCCCATTCGTTCTCTATGTGCTTTTCGTCACCTGCGGCTGAATCGAATTCCGTTTCCTCCACCACATGTGCCAGCTGAAAGACCAGGGACAAGGTAAGTCCCAAACCTATACTCATGGACAAAAAGAATATCAACCAGGACTGCCAGCCCAATAATGCGATGGGGATCGCGATATAGAAAAGCAGATAGAGCACCTTGCTTATCCAGAAGGTGATATGATCAGCCCCGGACATCTTTGAAAGACGGGTGTCGATTATCTTCTTTTTGAAATATTTCTCAAAATCCTGAAAAAGGATCCAGATCATAGAACTGAAGGCATACAGGAATGGCGTATAAAGGTGTTGCAGCCGGTGTGCCGGTAACCAGGGCTGAGAACCACACATGCGGATAAAGGGGCTTTTAGCGATGTCATCATCGATGCCGTCGATATTCGTATACGTATGATGGACAATGTTGTGTTTTTGTTTCCAGATGAAATTATTTCCGCCCAGGGCATTCAGCGTAAGCCCCAGCACTTCGTTGACCCATTTACGGGAAGAATAGCTGCCGTGGTTGGCATCATGCATGACATTAAACCCAATGCAGGCCAATATGAAGCCTAAAATCAGGCTGGATACGATCCTGGGCAGCGGAGCCATGGGAACCAGCAACAACGTTGCATACAAGGCAATAGCCGCCAGGATAAGGATGACCGATTTGGCGTAAAGCCGAATATTGCCTGTTCTTCTTTTTTCGGTATATGTAAAATACTTATTTACAGACGCTTTCAACGAACTATAAAAGGCGTGATTGCTATTGTTAAAGACGACCTTAGACATGGTAGTGCAAAGGTCTTCTATTAAGATCACCAATCAAAATGTACTTTTTCTCCATCGAGCAGCCACTCCGCAGGATGCGGGTTCGTCATCCAGTCCAGCGGCTGGCCGATGGGTTGCGGGGCGGCGGCGCGGGCGAAACATTTTTTGATGAAGGCACGTTGTTCGGGGCCGGTGGCTTCCGTCTGCGCCGAGATAAAGAGCGGAGCGCCACTACCCGCCAGCAATTGCATCCATTGTTTGTTCTTTTCCCAGGGGATTTGAGTGGTGAGCCCTACGCAGTCGCCGTCGACGGCATAAAAGGCATTGTGCTGGGGCAGGCGGAACCCGAGGGTGTTGACGCCCATTTTGACGGTGCGTGCCCATTCATGACCGCTGGTGTCGTCGCCGATGCGGTTGAGCTCGAAGAAACCGGCGGAGAGGTGCGAGACGGTGTTGCAGCCGATGAGGTACATCGATTGGGCAGCCTCGCGGATGGTGCGATAGAGGGTCAAAAAGATCTCGGCATTGGTGCGGGAGCGATCGTTGAAATGCCAGTCTGCTACGGTGAGGTCGTCCATCATGCCCGAGCCCCAGCGGCCGAGGGCGTCATAGGTACTGTAATCGTGTTTCACCATTTCGTAGCCCCAACGGTGGTAGAGCGCGAAGGTCTCCCCTATCCTATGCAGGTTCTCGGGGATGGTGGGATCGAGATACCGTTCTTTTCCGTCGGCGCCGGGGCGCTGGATCAGGTTAGCGGGTTTTTCGGCACTTCTGGAGAGAAGAGCGCGGGTCCACAAGCCGGGGCGCATCCCCAGCTTTTTTATCTCCGCAGCGACGGCGGTCATGTCGCCAAACTTGGCATTCGGTTTCATGAAGTCATCTGTTTCCCAGCCATCGTCGATCACCGAAAAGGGCCGGTTGTCGGTCGCCGGGACCAGGTCTGCCATCATTTTTGTGGTGCGCAGGATCAGGTCGCGGGAGTTGTTGCCATAGGCAAAGTACCAGTCGTTTATACCGTATACCGGCTTTTGCGGAAGCCGGGGATGCAGGCACATGTATTTACAAAACCGGTGATCGGTCGCGAACGGCGTTTCGCCCGGCGTGCTTTGTATCGTCACGATCTCGGCGGCGTGCAGGACGCGGTCGCTCAACAGTACGCCCATGCCACCGCTATGGGTATCGAGGACGAGGTCGAGACTACCGGTAGTGGCCTGCCAGTAACAGAAGGCGGCCGCGCCGGTACGCACGCCGAAACCATGGGTCTGCCTGCCATCGTTTACCAGCAGGTACCAAGGCGCTTTGCGGGCGGCGGTTACTTTATCCCAGGACAGATCGCCATAGGAACGTTCCCAGGCATCGCCGAGCGTTATGGCCGTAGCGGGGAAGGACCAGGGCCAGCTGAGGCGGATCTTTTCAAGCGGTGTCGATGGCGCATGCAGGCTTATGCGCATACCCTCCTGCGTATGTAGCAAGTCGACGGTGAGGTCATCCAAGGTCCAGCGGCTGCCGCCCGCCGAGCTGGCGAGAGGAAGCCAGGAGCCATTCTTTAGCAGGGCGATGTTAGCCGGATAATGCAGCGTGGCGGACGGTGCGCCGCTATGGGCCTGGTTAAAAAACAAAGCGGCGGTGGACAGACCGGTGAGTTGGAGGAACCTTCTTCTTTGCATGCGACGAATATAAATTTATTAACTTTAAAACATGAGCCTAAAATTGCTAAAGGGGCTGCCGCTGGTGTTTCTCCTGGCGGCCTGCAACCACCCCGACGCCACGTCGAACGGAGCAAAACCCGATTTCCTTACCGCCAATATCGACTCGACCGTGAGTCCGCGGGAAGATTTCTTTGCCTTTGCCAATGGCGGCTGGATCAGGCGAACACCGATCCCCGATGCGGAGAGCGGCTGGGGGCTGGGCAACCTGGTGGAAGAGGAGATCTATAACCGGCTGAAGAAGGTCAACGATGATGCCTTGCAACAGCAGGCGGCGGCTGGAACGATCACGCAGAAGATCGGCGATTTCTGGTACAGCGGGATGGATTCGGCAGATATCGAAAAACAGGGGCTGGGCCCGTTGAAACCGGAGCTGGATGAGATACACGGCATCAACAGCAGGGAAGACCTTATCAAGGCGGGTGCGGACATGCATCGGAAGGGCATCCGCGTCTTTTTCTCAGATTATGTTCAGCAGGACGACAAGAACAGTGCGGCGATGGCGTTCGAACTCCACCAGGGTGGCCTGGGCATGCCGAACAGGGATTACTATTTCAATACCGATGCGCGGGCGACAGCAGCGCGGAACGCGTACCAACTATATCAGCGTGAAACGTTCGAGGAGCTGGGCGCCGACAACGAAATGGCAATGAAAAAGAGCAAGGCCGTTTTTGCGCTCGAGACGCGGCTCGCGCATGCTTCCAGAAAGCTTGCCGACCTTCGGGACCCTTATAAGAACTATCACAAGATGGACCTCGCGGAGCTGAAGCGGCTCACACCGGCGTTCGACTGGCCGGTTTATTTCGCGCAGGCGGAAGTGCCAAAATCGCTGGATTCGGTGATCGTTGGTCAGCCGGAGTTCTATGCCGAACTGAACCGCCAGTTGGAGACGACTTCGCTGGATGACTGGAAGGACTATCTGACCTTCATGCTCGTATACAGAAGCGCGCCGTACCTGGACAGCCGGACCTATGGCAATTACTTCGCTTATTCGCAGGCATTATCGGGCGTCAAAGTCCCCAAAGTGCGTTGGAAACGGGTGATCGACGCCGAGCAGCAGGCGATCGGGGAAGCGCTTGGACAGCTTTTTGTCAAGGAATATTTCAGCGACACGGCCAGGCAACGGTATAGCGAGCTCATCGAAAATATCCGCAGCGCCTTCAAGGACCGGATCGCCAGGCTGAGCTGGATGAGTGATAGCACGAAACAACGGGCGTACAGCAAGCTGGCGAAGATGACGAAGAAGGTGGGTTATCCGGACAAATGGAAAGACTTTAGCAGTCTGCAGATCGATAGAGGTCCATGGGTTTTGAACATGGAAAAGGCACGGGAGTGGTGGTATCGTTACAATCTGAAAAAACTGGGCAAACCGGTGGATCGTACCGAATGGGAAATGACGCCGCAGACCTATAACGCCTATTACAATCCCAGCAACAACGAGATCGTGATGACGGCCGCGGGTTTTACGATACCCGGGATGAAAGACGCCGACCTCGACGACGCCTTTGTCTATGGCTATGCCGGCGCTAACTGGATCGGGCATGAGATGACGCATGGTTTCGACGACCAGGGACGGCAATATGATGAGAACGGCAATCTCAAGGGCTGGTGGACCGCGGCGGATTCGGCGCAATTCGCACATCGCGCGCAGATGATCATCCGCCAGTTCAATGAATTTGTGCCGGTGGATACCTTGCATATCAATGGCAGCGCCACACAGGGTGAGAATATCGCCGACCTGGGCGGGTTGTTGCTGGGGCTGGATGCTTTCCGGAAGACGGAGACCTATAAGAAAGGAGAAAAGATCGGCGGGTATACACCGCTGCAGCGGTACTTTCTCGGCTATGCCTATGGGTGGATGAGCGAGGTAAGAAAAGAATCGCTGGCCCGGCAGGTGATGACGGATGTCCATGCGCCGGAAAAGGAGCGGGTCAACGGACCGGTGGTCAATATACCCGAGTTCTATGAAGCGTTTGGCGTGAAGCCGGGGGATAAGATGTACCGGCCCGATAGTTTACGCGTGAATATCTGGTAAAGACAAGCCGCGGCCAATGACCGCGGTTTGCACATGTGTAGCAGCTCGTTATCAATAACTCAATCCGAAGCCGAATTTATACAGCGGGTTCTTGCTGTCGTAGGGCACATCCTCTTTTTGTGCGCGGACGGCGTCCATCGACGAAGGCAACTCGATGGGCAGATGGCCACCGGGTTTGTCCTTGCCGAAGATCACATCCATCACCGCGACGTCACTGGCGCCAAAATCGGCTAACAGCCCTTTGGCTTTGGCGCTGATCTCGGGGATCACGGCGGGGCGGTCGAGATAGATATCGACGATGGTCGGCACGGTTTGTAGCAGTTGAAGAATGCTGTCTTTTTGTTTGCCTTTAAAATCCAGATCGCCGTGATGGAACATGCGTGCCATGGTGATCGGTGAATTTACCGGAACGTATGGGGTATTCAATCGCAGGATCGCGATGTCCGCTTTTTTGGGATCGTCGACGACGGTACCGTACTCGGCGGCAACCTTGGGGTCGACATTGCGGACGTAGATCTTGAGCTTACCCGGGGCCAACGGCAACGCCTTGTCCTGGTTCTTGAGGAGCGTCATCGCGCGGCGCTGAGAGGCGACACCTGCCGCCTGATATTCCGGGTTTCCCAGTACCCGGGAAACTTTGGACTCATCGATAAAAGGATTGTCGAAGAGGCCAAGTTCGAATTTCTGCGTCAGCAGTCTTCTAACGCTGCTGTCTATACGCGCTTCGCTAACGCGGCCTTCCTTTACAAGCTTTATCACCAACTCCGGGCAGTTCTCACCGCCAAACTGGTCTACGCCGGCGTCGATGATCTTTTTCACACGGTCTTCCGGCGAGAGCGATTCGACGCCCCAGGCGCGGGCCGGCCAAAGGGCGCCCATGACGGTTGCATCGGTTATCAGCCCCCAGTCCGTACACACCACCCCATCGAAGCGATAGGTATTCCGAAGGAGACCGGTAACGATATCTTTATTGAAGCTCATGCCTACGTTCTCGCTCGTTTGGCCCATGGGCACGCCATAGTAGGGCATGATGGCGGCGGTATGTGCGGCGAAGGCGGCTTCGAAGGGGATCAGGTGATATTTGAAGTTGTGGCCGGGATAGACCTGACCCTTTTGGAAGGGAAAGTGCGGGTCGAGCCCTTCTTTTTGCGGGCCGCCACCGGGGAAGTGTTTGGTCATGCAAGCGACGCTGTTCGAGTCGAGCCGGTCGCCCTGGTAACCCAGGATATAGGCCCGGGCCATGCGTGCCGTGAGATGGGCGTCTTCGCCAAAGGTGCCGGCGATGCGGGGCCAGCGGGGTTCGGTAGCCAGATCCACCTGGGGATGGAGGGCTTCGCGGATGCCCAGGGCTACATATTCGCGGCGGGAGACATCGGCGAACTGGCGGGTGAGGTTGGTATCGCCGATAGCGCCAAGGCCCAGCGGTTCGCACCATTGGGAAAATCCGTTGGCGCTCATGGCGAACGCGTTATTGGTAAAGTGGTTGCGGGGGTCGGAAGCGATGGTGATGGGGATACCCAGGCGGGTGGAATCCGCAACATAGTGTTGCATCCTGTTATACCATTTAGCAAGGGCCTCAGGTGAAGGGATGGCCCAGAGGTTGAAATGGTTCATCTTTTTTTCATTCACGAGCTTCAGCGCATTGGGGGCGAAGGCAAAGAGTCCCTTGCCCGGCTTGTCTTCTATGGAGCCGTCGTCGTTGACACGGGCGCCATTGATGAATAGCATGCCGGCTTTTTCTTCCAGGGTCATCTGGTGAAGCAGGTCGTCAACACGTTTGGTGATGGGCTGGCTACTGTCCTCATAGACGTCCATTTTTCCGTTTTTGTTGAGATCGCGGTAAGCGGGGGTGGGGGTGTTGCCGGGTCCGTTGTTACAGGACGTTACGGCGACGGTGCAGAACACCAGGAGGCTGGTGGATAGATAGCTTTTGGTTGGCATAACAATGCGTTAGATTGACACAATGTAGGTAAAAACCAAAAGTAAAACAAATGTTGGGGCCGGGGGTGGGTTGGCCGGTTAGCGTTGTTTGAAGCCGATGCGGTCGCGGTCGTCCCATTTCTTCTGGCCGGCCTTTTCGTCGAGGAGGTTCTCCATGGCGTCATAGATATGACCCAACTGGACATCATGTTCGCCCATACGGTCTTTGATCTGGCGGATCTGCTCACGTAAATCGCTCTGTTGCAACAAAATACGCCTAATTTCGACAAATGCACGCATGATGGCGATGTTCATATTGATCGCCTTTTCGGAGCGAAGGATACCGCTGAGCATGGCGACGCCCTGTTCGGTGAAGGCGTAGGGGAGATATTTCGAGTGCCGGCCACGGCCTTTGTCTAAGATTTCATTTTGCAATCTTAAAGGTTCGGCGGTGTCTAAGGTTTCAAATTGAAATCTTAAAGAATCGAACTCCTCTTTGGTGAGTTGGAACATGAAATCAGATGGAAAGCGTTGAATATTACGCTTTACGGCGAGATTGAGGGCGCCGGTTTCGGTCTCATAGAGGGCGGCAAGGTCACGATCGAGCATAACTCGTTCACCTCTAATCTCATAGATGCGGTTTTGTATGCTTTTTATGATTTCCATACTTAAAGATACTCAATCCCCCGCCTCATAGAGGTACAATAATTTCTCCTGTTCGAGGTCGAGGATCGACTGGTATTTGCGGATGATCTCTTCATCATTCTCGAGCTTTTTGTTGAGGTCGAGGAGGAACTGGCGCTCTTTTTTGATGAGTTTGAGGTAGAAGTATTTGTATTCTTCCTGTATGTCGTGGCTTTCCTGAGCCAGCTGGACGTTGTCGGCGTAATACCGGCCTTTGAGTTGTTTTAGCAGGGGGTTGCTCTCGATCTTGTCCGGACAGTGTTCTTTTAACCAGGACAGGCTGAAGGCGGTGAGCTGTTTGCGGATCTCCAGGTCCTGCTGTTCGGGTGTAAGCTGGTGGTCGGGATCTTTCCAGTTGAGGCGGCGGATGAGCGCGGGCAGGGTGAGGCCCTGTACGAGGAGGGTCAGTACGATCACCATGAAGGTAATGAAGATGATGAGGTCGCGCTGGGGGAACTCGCCGCCGCGGGAGAGGGTATAAGGGATAGAGAGGGCCGCGGCAAGCGAGACGACGCCGCGCATGCCTGCCCAGCCGACGATGAGCGGCCCTTTCCAGCCGGGATTGCTGTCCGCTGTCGTGATAAAGCGGCTGATATACACGGTAAAGACAGAAGAGCCGAAGGTGCAAAGCAGGCGGGCGATGATAAGCACCGCCGTGATGCCCAGGCTATAGCCGATAGCCTGCCAGAGGCTCACGGTCCCCAGCTGGCGTACAATCTCCGGCAGCTCCAGACCTATGAGCATAAATACGAGGCCATTGAGGACGAACCCAATGGTAGACCAGACATTGGCGCCGCGGAGACGGCTGCGATGGCTGAGTATCTGGTAATTGCGGGTCGAGAGGAAGAGAGAGCCGCTTACCACGGCTAGTACCCCGGAGAAGTGGAGGGACTCGGCCGCGATGTACATCACATAGGGCGCTGTGAGTGTCAGCACGATATCGATATCCGGGGTCGTAGGCAGCCAGCGGTGGATGGCATAATAGACCAGGGCGATGACCACACCGATACCGACGCCGAAGACGATCACGAGGAGAAAGCTGCCGATCGCTTCATGTACGACAAAGCGTCCCGTGTCGACGGCGGCCAGCGCAAAACGAAAGATGATGAGGCTGCTTGCGTCGTTGAGGAGGCTCTCGCCTTCGAGGATATGGGTGATGCGTTTCGGCGCGCGCACGAGGTGCATCACCGAAGTGGCGGACACGGCATCGGGCGGAGAGACGATTCCCCCCAGCAGGAATCCCAGCGCCAGGGTGAAGCCCGGTATCCAGGCCACGGAGACGACGGCGACGACGCCGGAAGTGAGGATGACGATGAGGACTGCAAAGACGGAGATGACCCTTCGCCAGCGCCACATCTCTTTCCAGGACGTGAACCATGCCGCCTCGTAGAGCAGGGGTGGCAGGAAGATCATGAAGATCAGCTCGGGATCGATGGTGATATGCGACAGTGCGGGTATCCAGCTCAGCAGCAGACCGCCCGGCACCAGCAGCAGGGGCGCCGCGATCCTCAGCTTCCGGGCCCCCATGTTCAACAGAAGGATCAGAAAGATGATGAAGATGTAAAGAATAAAGGTCTGTGTCATAATTTACCTATTCCGGGTGATCCTGCCGCCATAGCTGCAGGAAATAGACGCTGCAATCTTTGATGTACTTATAGAAATCGTAGTCGTTCTCGCAATTCCTGATGAACTGGTAGCTGGGCCGGTAAAGCCGCATGAAGGTGTCGAGGGCGGGGCGTTGGAGTCCGGTGATCTTGTGTACGAGGACCCGGTTAAAGCGATGGTCGACGTATTTATCCTGTTCTTCTTCGATGAGGCGGCGTTGCAGGGCGAGCATCTCGCGGTTCTTCCGGGCATTGAAGAGCATATCCAGGTTAAAGCCTATCCCGCCGTTCTCGCCACCTACAACGTAATCGGGGGCGTAGTCGAAGACCTTTCGGTATTCGTCGCGGTTCTCGGCGGAATCGTAGCGATAGGCTTTGGGGCGCACCACGACCAGCGGAAGGCTATCGACCCTCACTGCGAGGCTCATGTCCAGGGGATAGCCGCGGGCAATACGTTTTACAGGGATCTTGGCGGTATGCCGGCCGAGATAGGAGAAATAAATGGAGTCGTTGGATGGCAGGACGATGCGATAATGGCCAGCGGTATCGGTGGAAGTGCCGGCACCCGATGAGCTCATGACACTAACGCCGGGCATGGCAAAGAGCTGCGATTGATCGTATACCGTCCCTTTGATCTCCACCTGCGCGGAAGCCTGGTGACAGATGGCCACCAACAAGATCAATAATATAGATAAAAACCGTTTCACCAGCCGGAAAATTAGGTATTTTCTATAATTCAAGCCCCCGGGAAGGTCCGAAACAGGGCTCTTTTTAAATAAATATTAATATTACTTTCCATTAGATATTAAATGTATATTAGACATGCCCTGTCCTGTGAGCCACCCTTTAACTGATCTGATGCAAAGACCTGACAGCAGCTTATTTCTGAGCCTCCTCAACACATTGGACGAGCCTTTTTTTCTTTTGGATACCTCCGCGAAATTAGTTTGGTATAATAAAGCCTGCGATGATCTTTACCGGCAGGTGTCCAACAAATCCATCGATGAAAGTTTCCATATCAACGAACTGTTGACGGCTGGTCAGCAAGGGGCATTTACCGGGTATTTGGACAAGGTGCTCGGCGGAGGGCGCGTGGAGTTCGAATGGAAATATCAGCTTTCGATGGACAAATGGTTGGGTGTCTGCCTGTATCCATTCTACGCGGAGACTGGGGTATTGACGGGGATCTGCGGCAGTCTGCGGGACATCACCGAAAAGAAGAATGATGAACTGAAGCTGCAGCGCAATTCCGCTGTGCTGAATAATATCCAGGAGGCGGTGCTGCTGCTCGACGGCGATCTCAGCATTTTAACCTTCAACAGGTGGGCAACCACGCTTTTTGAGCGGATAGATTCAGAGCCGCTAACGGGTATGAATTTTCTCGAACTTCTTCCGGAATACCGGCGGGGGCCGGCGCGTGAGCATCTGGAAACCGCGCTGGCGGGCGGTCATGTGGAATATGAGGTACAATATCCGGACGGCAACTGGATCTTCGTCAATTATCTTCCCGTGAAGGATGTGGACGGGAGCATACGGCAGATCAGCGTTTCGTTCAGGGATATTACCGAAAAGAAAAGCCTGCAGAGCGAAATGGAAGTACTTGCCCTCCTTGCGCGGGAGACGGTCAACGCCGTATGTATCCTGGACCCGGGCGGGGAGATGTTATGGATAAACGAAGGGTTTGTCCGGCTAACGGGCTATTCGAGGGAAGAGCTGATCGGTGGTACTTCCAGGGTCTTTCTGCATGGCGCCGAAACGGACCCTGCCGTTGTTGAAAGGGCGGCCCATTGCAGGCAGAACGGTCTGCCATTTACCGAGGAATTTCGAATCTACAGCAAGCAGGGAAAAAGAATTTGCACCCGGGTGCAAGGGCAAGCGATAAGACCCATCAAAGGAAATATCCCGAGTTATTTTTGCATCGTGACCGATATTACGGAGGAGAAGAAGATCCTGGAAGAACTCGAGGTCTTGTCGATGGTGGCCAAGGAGACCAACAATTCGGTGATGATCTTCGATAGATTTACCCGGCAAGTCGTATGGGTCAATGAAGGTTTTACCCGGCTTACCGGCTATACCGCAGAGGATATCATCGGAAAGGACCCTACTTTATTGTTATCCGGCTCCGAGACGGATATGGAGCTTATGAAAGAATGGGATGTGAAGATCAGGAACAATCAATCCTACTCCGGGGATATGACCGTATACATAAAAGACGGGCAGAAGAAGATACATCATGTGCATTCGCAACCCTTCCGGGGCCAGCGTACAGACCGCAGCTGGTATTTCGCCGTAGGCAGTGATATCACCGAACGCCGCCGGCTGGAGGAAGAACGGCTGCAGGCCGAGGTCGAACAACAGCAGAAGATCACCCATGTGATCCTCGAGACGCGGGAATTGGAGCGAAACGAGCTTGGACGGGAACTTCACGACAATATCAACCAGCTCCTGGCAGCAACACATCTGCAACTTTCGTATAGCCTAAAACATTTTCCCAATTGTAAGCCGGTCATCGAACAGTGCCGGCAAAATATCCTCGATGCGATGGGGGAGATCCGGCAGCTATCGCACAAGATGGTCGTCCCGCGTTTTTCCGAGAAGGATCTGCCGGAGGTCCTGAAAGGGCTGGCAGATAACTACGCCTATGCCATGCGCATCAAGCTGGAGACGGACACCTGGAATGAGAACAGCGTATGCGCACGCGTCAAAGAAGCCTTCTTCCGGATAGCGCAGGAACAGTTAAGTAATATCTACAAGCATGCACAGGCCACACAGGTAAAGATCATCATCGTTAGCGACACGAGCAATGCACAGCTGGCGGTGGAAGATAACGGTATCGGTTTCGATACGACCTCGAAGGTAGAAGGGATCGGCCTCAGCAACATCCGCAGCCGTGTGGAGGCCTGCAACGGGGTTTCGGAATTCAGATCTGCTCCCGGAAAGGGTTGTTCCCTGCTGGTGCGTATTCCCCTGGATGCGGCCTAAGCTTAGCTATGCCGTGGGAACACAATGGCGAAGGAGGCCAGTACCAGATAGGGCAATAGCAGGACGCCGATGGATAAAATAAAATGCAGCTTTTTGCGGGGATTTTTATTGAATGTTTGTTCGTAACGGCCAAAGATCTTGATGTCGCGGCCGGACATGATGAAAATATAATAGAAGAAAAAAGCCGTAAGCATATAGATCGAACCGGCAAAAACGGTGGATTGAGCCGGAGAGACGAAGCGGGAATGTTTCACCAAATGGAGATAAAGCGATTCCAGTAACAGCAACCAGCCGCCCGAGCCAAGAGAGAAGAGATACATGGCCTGCATCCGGGGGTTGATAACGCTTCTATGATGGCTAAGCCGGTAGAAATAGTTATAGATGTTGAAATAGAGGTAGTCTACGTGCTTCATAGCGCGTGGTTTTCAGTTTAGGGTATGTATTAATTTTGAGCCAGGGTCCTTTGGGGACGGGAGGCTTCATATTAAACGCCTATAAAGGGAAATTCGTACGGCCTGAAACTGGGTAAATACTTAATTAATTGGTTATCATTAGTAAATTTTAAGCAATGGCCGATCTTTTGGCCGAATGGGGGGCTGATCGGGGGTGCGCAGCGGAACAGTGAGGAAAAAATTACCCCATGGGGAATATTTTGCGTTGGATTGCGGGGTGATCGTCTTTCCTGCCGGGGCATAAAAGTTGAGCCACCTACTGGGCGATCGACATGGAACACGAACACAAATCATTTCTAACCAGATACGTTTTCAGCACGGACCACAAGGTCATAGCCAAACAATTCCTGATCTCCGGAATATTTTGGGCCATTATCGGCGGATTCCTTTCGGTACTGATGCGCGTGCAGCTAGGTTTTCCCGACAGTTCCTATCCCCTTTTAAAGGAACTGGCGCCGCATGTTTTTTTAAACGGCAAGATACAGCCCGAGCTGTACTACCAGCTGATGACGATGCACGGGACCATTATGATCTTCTTTGTCCTTACGGCAGGTTTGAGTGGCACATTTGCCAACCTGCTGATCCCTTTACAGGTCGGGGCGAGGGATATGGCGTCGCCGTTTCTCAACATGCTGTCGTACTGGTTCTTCTTTGCCGCGAGCGTGGTCATGATCGCTTCGTTCTTTGTGCCCGGCGGCCCTTCGGGGGTGGGCTGGACGGCTTATGCACCGTTGAGCGCGCTGAACGATCCTAACTCGTCCTCGGGGATGGGTCTCGATCTCTGGATCACGAGTATGTGTTTTTTTATCATCTCGCAGCTCATGGGCGGCCTCAACTACATCACGACGGTACTCAATCTGCGGACGAAGGGCATGTCCATGAACCGGCTGCCGCTTTCCACGTGGGGGTTGCTGTTCACCGCGATCATGGGGTTGTTGTCGTTTCCCGTGCTGCTCTCGGCCTTTGTCCTGTTGCTCTGCGACCGGCATGTGGGGACGAGCTTTTTCCTCAACGACATCTTCATGGGCACGACGGCGAAGGCCCTACCCTATACGGGCGGCAGTCCGATCCTGTATCAACATCTCTTTTGGTTCCTGGGGCACCCCGAGGTCTATATCGTGATCTTCCCGGCGTTCGGCATGGTGTCGGAAATCCTGAGCGTGAACAGCCGTAAGCCGATCTTTGGTTATACGGCGATGGTGGCCAGCATGTTTGCCATCTTATCGTTGTCGTTCACGGTCTGGGCTCATCACATGTTTGTCAGTGGCCTGAATCCCATCCTGGGTTCGGTGTTTGTTTTGATGACGCTGCTGATCGCGGTTCCCAGCGCTATAAAGGTGTTCAACTGGCTGACTACATTATGGCGGGGGAATATCCGGTTTACACCGGGGATGCTTTTCGCAATAGGGTTTGTAAGCACGTTCATTTCCGGCGGCCTTACGGGCATTTATGTAGGGAATAGTGCATTGGACATTCAGCTGCATGACACCTATTTCGTCATCGCACATTTTCACCTCGTGATGGGGGTTTCGGCGGTGTTCGGAATGTTTGCGGCCATCTATCATTGGTTCCCGAAGCTCTTCGGCCGGTATATGCATCCCTTCCTGGGCTATGTCCATTTCTGGATCACGTTGCCGGCGGCGTACCTGATCTTTTGGCCAATGTATTATGAAGGGCTGGCGGGGATGCCGCGGCGGTATTTCGACTTTACCTCCTGGGTTTCTTTCAATCAATTCCAGGGGTTGAATGAATTTATTTCCGGGGTCGCCTTTCTTTCCTTTGCGGCGCAAATAGTGTTTGTGGTCAATTTCTTTGTCTCCATTTTCCGTGGGGAGCGCGTGCTCGATCGTAATCCCTGGAAAGCCAATACCCTGGAGTGGACGACACCGATAGTGCCGGAACATGGCAACTGGCCGGGGGAGATCCCCATGGTATACCGGTGGCCGTATGATTATTCAAAAGATGGACGGGATTTCATTCCGCAGGATGAGCCGTTCCCGCCCGCTGTGATCGAGGAGCCGGCGCCGCCGGTGAGACAGGCGTAGACTTACTTTTTCAATAATGACATTTCTGGCATTCGGTGCCGCCGATGTTCTCGACGGTAACGGAATCTATCCTGCCTTCCTTCAGGTAGCGAAAGAAGGGTTTGTAGATGCTATAGAATTTGTTGCCGTGTACGCCGTTTGGTCCTTCGGGGAAGTCGACTTTTGTGGTGCGGTGACAGTTGATGCACCAGCCCATGCTGAGGCTGGCGAACTGTTTGACCTCGTCCATCTCCTGGATGGGGCCATGACAGGTCTGGCATTGTACATGGCCTACGTGGACGTGCTGCGAATGATTGAAATAGACCAGGTCGGGAAGGTTGTGAATTTTGACCCATTCGATGGGGTGGCCGGGTTTCGTATAACGGTTGCTGTCCGGATCCCAGCCGGTGTAGCTGTACAACGTACGGATCTGTTCGGTGGGATCTACACGGCTGCCGTCAGCGCGGGTGAGCTTTTCCCCGTGATAATCGTTGATACCCATATGACAGTTCATGCAGACATTGGGTGAGGGTACTCCGGCCGTTTTGCTATCCCAGGCGCCACCATGACAAAACAGGCAGCTGATCTGGTTGAGTCCGGCATGGACACGATGAGAGAAAAAGATGGGCTGTTGCGGCTGGTAGCCCTGCTGGCGCCCGAGCCCGATGCCTGCTTCGGTGAGCCACCAGCCGAAGAGTAAGAAGAGCACGATGGTTATAAGAGCGATCCAATATTTGTTCCGGTACCAGGGGATGTGTGGTGCGGGCGGTAGCCCGCGTTTTTCATCCGCCAGTTTTTTGAGATTGTTGTTGACGAGGTAAAGACCGCCGACGAAGAGAAAGAGGATGAAAGTGATGATGCCATAGAGCAAGGTATGGTCTTCCAGCTGCGGTGAGGGGGCATAGTTAGAGTTGTTGGTCTTGGCCACCGGCTCGGCATAGGTCTCGACATATTGCAGGATCGCATCGATGTCGGCGTCGCTGAGATTAGGGAAGATATTCATCGGGGTGCGGCCGTAGGAGTTGTACAGATTGTTGAAATAGACGTTGCCCGAGGCGAGGACCTCGTTGTTATTGTGGATCCACTCGTGCAGCAGCTTTCTATCCGGCACCCGGGAGGTGACGCCTTTGAGGGCAGGGCCGGTGATCACCTTGATGGGGTTGTGGCATTGGGCACAATTGGATTGGAAGAGGGCTTTGCCGGTCTCCGTTTGCGCAATGGCGGGTCTGGTCAGCAATAAAGCAAGGATAAAAAAGACAAGCAGCCGATGGCTTTTTCGGAGGAGGAGATGGCAGTACATACTGCCGCTAATTATGGAAAAATCATGCCATTGGGTGCCAGGAATCCGACTCCGCCAGCATCTGCCGGATGGAGGCGACGCCGTCGAGGTGCTGCAGTCCCCAGTTCTGGATCTCTTCCAGCAGCGGCATCAGGGACCGGCCCTTTTCCGTAAGCGAATATTCCACACGTTGGTCTTTCCGGTCGAATGATCTTCGGGCGATCAGGTCATCTTTTTCCAATTGCCGCAGGTGTTCCGACAACATCCGGCGGCTGATATTGGGGATGATCCGGTGAAGTTGATTATAGCGCAGGGGGCCTGCCGATAGATAGCAGAGTATACAGGGTTTCCATTTAGTTGCGAAGACCTTCAGCGTGGCGATCACGGAGCAGCGGGGACCGGTGACCGGTAACCTTTTTGTAACCTCTTGTTGCATAGTTGACGGCGGTTTACATTTGAAAATAAATCAAAACTATGAATTTTCACCTCGCACAGTTAAATATCGGGCGCATTCTGGCGCCGCTCGACAGTCCCGCAATGGCCGATTTTACGGGTAACCTGGACAGGATCAATGCACTTGCGGAGAGCAGCCCGGGGTTTATCTGGCGGCTCAAGGATGACGCAAATAATGCTACGTCGATCCCGATCTATGATGACAACCGGATCATTGTGAACATGTCCGTTTGGAACAGTTTCGATGAGCTGTATGCCTATGTTTACAAATCCATGCATACAGAATTTCTGAAGCGGCGGCGGGAGTGGTTCGAGAAGATGGGTGAACTATACCATGTATTATGGCATGTACCCGCCGGGCATTTGCCGGATGTCGCAGAGGCCCGGGAGCGGTTGGAGCATTTGCGGATGCATGGAGAGACGCCCCATGCTTTCAGCTTTAAGAAGACGTTTTCGGTGGAGGATTTGTTGGGACGGATGGCATAGGGGTCGGGGCGAGGGCGGTGATGCTGGTTGAGCCGGTGTGCTACTCGATACGCGGGGCGGGTTTCCAGTCGCTATGGGGTTCGAAATGGTTCCAGAGCAGCGCGGAGACCTTTCTCGCGAACTGCCAGGCTTCATTGTCGGTGACCCAGCGTTTGTCGACATTGTTCT
>JAICXX010000266.1 GCA_025934485.1 Chitinophagaceae bacterium | reverse complement strand
GGTCTGGGCGCCGCTCAGAATACCAGCTCGGGGTATTCGTCGCAGAGTTTGCAATCGTATATGGGTCGTGCGGAATATAAGCTCATGGATAAATACCTGTTGAGCGCCGCGGTCCGTGATGACGGCAGCTCGGTGCTGACGCAGAAATACTCTGTGTTCCCTTCGGGTGCCGTAGGCTGGATCATGTCGCGTGAGAACTTCCTTTCCGGATCGAAAACGATCTCCTACCTGAAATTACGCGGCAGTTATGGTGTCACGGGTAACCAGACAGTGGGCGCTTATTCTTCGATCCCGCAGATCAATGTAGGCGGCGTGGAAAATGCCACCGGCTATCCTTTCAATGGCAATCTGAGCGGGGTATCGATCTATACTCCGCTGGGCACACCGGCGCCGCAGAATCTAAAGTGGGAATTGAACCACCAGACCGACGTAGGTATCGATGCGGCGTTCCTGAGTGGAATGATCACCTTTACCGGCGACTATTATTACCGGAAAGTGACCAATCTGTTGTATAACACACCCAATCCGCAATACATCGGCGGAAATAATTCCGAGCAGAATCTCGGCAGTCTTTACAACAAAGGTTTCGAGTTCGATCTGGGTGTGACGCCGGTGAACGATCCGCATGGCTTCAAATGGACCACAACCGCCATCGTCTCGATCAACCGGAACAAGGTGCTTACCCTGAACGGTCTCGACAGCATTATCACCAACAATATCGGGTCTGCGCAATCGGGCGTCTCCATGCTCAAGGTCGGTCAACCCCTGGGTGAGTTCTACGGCTATAAATTCCTGGGTACCTGGAAATCCAGCGAGGCCGCCGAGGCCGCCGTATATGGCAACAAGCCGGGTGACTCTAAGTACTATGATCTGCTGGGTACACACACGATCGGTTCCGCCGATCGCATGCTGATCGGCAATGGCGCACCGAAATATACCTTCTCTTGGATGAACGATCTGAGCTATAAGAACTGGAACCTGACCATGCTGTTCTATGGATCGCAGGGCAACCAGATCTATTCTGGAACACTGCCCTACACCTATGGCGGACTCGGCGATGCACGTAATGCGACCAACGTGGGTATCCTGAATGTCTGGACACCGCAACACGAGACGAACGTTCCAACCTTCAGCCCGTCCAGCCAGAATTATATCAACAGCAGCCGCTGGGTATATGACGGATCTTATATCAAGCTCAAGAACATCGCCTTGTCGTATCATTTCCCGCAGGCATGGCTGGGACAGTGGGTAAGGAACCTGGAGCTGTATGTCAGCGGCCAGAACCTCTTTACCATCACTAAGTATCCCGGCTATGATCCCGAGGTCACCAATATGACCAATGGTATCACGCAAGGGCTGGAGACGGCTATCATTCCCAATCCGCGCTCGTATACCTTTGGCTTGCGTGCCGGCTTCTGATCGATCTGATCCTTCATTTATTAAAAAACGATTTCAATATGAACTTCAAATATCTCCTTCCCGCATCGATGCTACTGTTGCTGGGAACGGCTTGCCAGAAATTAAAAGAGGATCCCCAGGCCAGTTTGACGCCGGGAACCTATTTCAAGACCCAAAGTGATCTCGACGCCTCGGTGGCCGCCATCTATACCGAATTGACACCGGACTATGCCTTTGGTTTTACGACCCGTATGACCTCGTGTTTCGGTGCCGATGACCTGACGACGGACCCCGGTCTGAATAAGGGAGACATGCGGGCTTTCGACGAGCTTTTCGGCCAGAGCAACAACAGCAGCTTGTTCAACCAATGGCAGGGGCCGTGGAACGCAGTTTATCAGGCTAACAACGTACTGGCCAACTATACCAATGTAAAATCACCGGAGCAGACCTTACAGCAATCGGCAGGTCAGGCCTATTTCCTCCGTGCGTTCTCTTATTATTACCTGGTGCGGGTATTTGGGCCGATCCCGAATATCACTACGCAGATCAGTTCGACTACCCGTCCGCCGCGCGATTCGGTGGCTACGATCTACAATACCATTGTGAGCGATCTGACGATTGCCGCCAGTTGGCTGCCGGCGTCCTGGCCCGGACAACCCGGTAGGGCTACCTCCGGTGCTGCCCGCTCGCTTTTGGCCGATGTTTATTTGACCATGACGGGCTGGCCCTTGAATGAGACCCAGTACTATGCCAACGCCGCCGCGGAAGCGGACAGTGTCATCAATGCCGGAACCTACTCGCTGGAACCCGATTTCAACACGGTCTTCACGACCAACAATGGTCCCGAGTCGATCTTTGCGTTGCAGTTCAACGTAACGGCGGGTGTTCCGGAACGCAGCTATGGTTCTTCTTCCGTACCCCTTGATGAATCGGGCCTCGATGGTTCTGGTGGGTGGGACGACTATTACCCGGAGATCAATTTCTATCTTAACTCTCCGAAGTGTTACCGGAGCTATTGCACCTATTATGACACGATCAAGCTCCTCGATAAAACGACCAAAACCTTCAATCTTGTTCCCTGGAATTCGCCGTTGACCCACGCCGGCCACCCTTATTATAAAAAATTCCGGCATGGATTGGTGACCGGCGGCAAAGGCGATGGGGTATATGAAACGGATTCCGTGATCTACTCTATCACGCCCAGCACGAACAAGGCCATGGATTTTATCCGCTACCCGATGGTCCTGCTGGACTATGCCGAAGCGGCCGATATGGGGGCCAGCGGGCCATCTGCCGCCGCCTACAATGCCATCAACCTGGTGCGGCAGCGGGCCGGCTTGCCCAATCTGACGCCAGGGCTATCGCAAACCGCTTTCCGCGACTCTGTGGTACAGGAGCGAGCGTGGGAATTTGCCGGGGAGAATGGCGTACGGTGGTTCGATGTTGTCCGGTTACAGATGCTGCCGCAGATCATCGCGGCGCGCAGTCCGCTGGAGAATCCGATCAACAATTCTAACCCGATCAGTACACGCTACCTCGCGCCCATTCCGAGCGGCGATATGTCGCTCGACCCGCTTTGGACGCAAAATGCAGGTTATTAAAATTGATAAGCTGGCCCCGTCAGGGGCCATCTACTTAAAAGCTATCTAATGAAGTTACTTTTGTTTGTGCTACTTCTTTCCGTATCGTATGCCGGCGCCCAGACCGAATATGTTGATCCGACCATCGGGAATATCGGCCAGCTGCTTGAACCTACGCGGCCTACGGCCAGCTTACCCAATGAACCCGTGCGCGTTTATCCTATCCGGAAAGACTATCTCGACGATGCCATCACGTGTTTTCCCCTGACAGCCGTGTCGCACCGGCTGGGCGAGGTGTTTGCCTTGCGTCCTACGGTAAACCCCGTGCAGCCTTCTAGCTGGGATGTACGGATGCCCTACGACCACGACCTCGAGGTCACGCGCCCCTGGTATTATTCCACCTTTCTGCTCCGGGACAACATCACAGTCGAGTTCACGCCGGGGCGGTTTACGGGTTATTACCGGTTTACTTTTCCTGCGGCCGCTACGCCATCGCTACTGCTGGATCTGTTCAACGACGGAGAAGGCTATTGGCGTTTTCCCGATGCGACGACCATCGAAGGCATGGAGACCTGGCAGGGTGGGGTTAAGGTATACATGTATGGTACACTGGATCACGCCGCGATCGTTGCTGCCGGAAATAATGAAAAGCGGCAGGCGTTGAGCTTTGCACGGGGGACGACCACGGTTGGATTACGCTATGCGATCAGCTTTGTGAGTGCCGAACAGGCCAAAAAGAACTATAGCGAAGAGATTGCGGGCAAGACCTTCGATGCGGTGAAACAACACGCGGCGGGTGCCTGGGCCGCGGTGCTGGACAAGATCCGGGTGGAAGGCGGCACCACGGAGCAGCGGCGTTCGTTCTACACGGCGCTTTATCGCTGTCACGAGCGGATGGTGGATATAACCGAAGATGGTAAGTATTATAGCGGTTATGATCACCAGGTAGAAAGCGACAAGCGGCCATTTTATGTGGACGACTGGTCCTGGGATACCTATCTTGCGTTGCACCCCTTACGGGAAATATTACATCCGGCTCAGGAAGAAGATATGCTGCAATCCTATGTACGGATGTACAGGCAAAGCGGCTGGATGCCGACCTTTCCCGTGTTGTTTGGTGATTATGCCTGTATGAACGGTTTTCATTCTTCCGTGATCTTCCTGGATGCGTGGCGCAAGGGGCTGCGGAATTTCGACGTGGCCGGCGCGTATGAAGGCATGCGTAAGAATGCCACCGACGCGACATTGCTGCCCTGGCGCAATGGCCCCAAGACACCGCTGGATGATTTCTTTCATCAACATGGCTATTTTCCCGCTTTGCATCCCGGTGAACAAGAGACGGAGGTGAACGTGCATCCATTTGAAAAACGGCAGGCGGTGGCCGTGACACTCGGGGCTTCGTTCGACGACTGGGCCCTGGCGCAGCTGGCGAAGGACCTGGGCAAAAGCGAGGATTATAAGACATTTTCTGCCCGTGGGAAGAATTATCTCAACGTGTGGGACCCTGCGAAGAAATTTTTTATGCCAAAAGATTCCGCGGGAAACTGGATCGATATCGACCCGGCCTGGGACGGCGGCATGGGCGGACGGGATTACTACGATGAGAACAACGGCTGGACCTATCTGTGGCAGGTGCAGGAAGATATTCCCGGGCTCATCGGCCTCATGGGTGGGAAGAAGGCCACCGAAGACAGGCTGGACCAGCTTTTCCGCGAAGGGCTCGGCCGCAGCAAGTATGAGTTTTGGAGTAAGTTCCCCGATGCTACGGGTTTAGTGGGACAGTTCTCGATGGCCAACGAACCTTCCTTCCATATTCCCTATCTTTACGACTATGTGGGCGCGCCCTGGAAGACGCAGGCAAGGATCCGGCTGCTCCTGTCGACTTATTTCCCGGACAATGTCTATGGCATACCGGGTGATGAGGACGGCGGCGGGATGTCGGCTTTCGTGGTCTTTTCTTCCATGGGTTTCTATCCTGTGACGCCGGGGAAGCCTTTCTATGCGCTTGGCAGCCCCGTGTTTAGCAAGGTGACCATCGCCCTCGATAACGGAAAACAATTTACACTGATCGCCCATAACAGCTCTGTGGTGAACAAATACATCCAAAGTGCGCGGATCGATGGCGCGGAATTGCGCGGACCCTGGTTCACGCACCGGCAGCTGACGGATGGCGGTACGGTGGAGCTGGAGATGGGACCAAAACCCAACAAACAATGGGGTGCCGATGCCGCTATTCCCGGAGAGTAATTTTTTTATCGTTGATTCTTTTTGCCGCGGGCGCTGGTGCTGATGCGCAGCCGTTGTCGACACCCTGGACGGCGGCCGCCCATGCGGCGACTGTACCATTGCCGGAGTATCCGCGGCCGCAGCTGCAGCGAAAGGAGTGGCTCGATCTCAATGGGCGCTGGGATTATAGGGGTGGGCCCACGCAGCCCGATCCCCGGTCCGCAGCGACGCCGCCTTCTTTTGAGGACGCGGGGAAGATCCTCGTGCCCTATCCCCCCGAGTCGTGGCTTTCGGGTGTGCAGCGGAAACAGGAGATCAATTGCTGGTATCGTCGCAGCTTTTCGGTTCCCGATGGCTGGAAGGGGCGGCATGTGCTGCTCAATTTTGGCGCGGTGGATAATACTACAGTGATCTTTGTAAATGGGCGGAAGATAGGTACGCACACCGGCGGTTACGATAGTTTTAGTTTCGATATTACCGATGCGCTTAAGGCCGGTACGAATACATTGGTCGTCGGCGCATGGGACCCCAACGATGGTCGCGCCCCTTCGGGGAAGAATGGTCCACGCGGCGATTATACGTTCACGTCGGGTATCTGGCAAACAGTTTGGCTGGAGCCGGTGGGCAAGTTATATGTTCACGGTCTCAAGCTGGAGCCGGATGTAACGGCGCAGCAACTGAAACTTACGGTGGTTGGAGATAGCTCGGAGTGGGGGCAGCCCGCGCTCAGGTTTAGCGTCGAAGCGACCGCGTTTTGCGAGGGTAAAGCCGTGGCTACGATCACCGGCAATGCCGATGAGGTGCTGCATCTCCCGGTAAGACATCCCCGGCTTTGGTCACCCGATCATCCGTTCTTATATGATCTCAGGATCCGACTGATAGACCGGCAGGGCAAAGTAGTGGATGAAGTGACCAGCTATTTCGGGATGCGTTCCGTGAGTGTGGGCCGGGTGAACGGTCAGCCGCACCTGCTGCTCAACGGGCATTTTCTTTTTCAGCTGGGGCTGCTCGATCAGGGCTATTGGCCCGATGGCATCTATACCGCGCCCACCGATGAAGCATTAAAGTCAGACATAGCTTTTGCCAAACGCGCGGGTTTCAATATGATCCGGAAACATATGAAAACGGAGCCGCAACGCTGGTATTATTGGGCAGACAAGCTCGGAATCCTCGTTTGGCAGGACATGCCCAGTATCTGGTACCAGGATGAAGATACCGCGGTAGTGCGCAGCGAATTCCGCCACGAGCTGCAACGGATCATCGACGACCATTTCAACAGTCCGTCCATCGTCACCTGGATCCCTTTTAACGAGAACTGGGGCGCCTTCGATGTCCGCGAGATCACCACTTGGGTGAAACATTACGATCCTTCGCGGCTTGTCAACGGCAATACGGGTTTCAACAACAATCCTTCTTATCAAAAAGCCTATGGCGATCCGGGCAATGGCGATTTCGTAGATACGCATATCTATGCGGCGCCGCTTCGTGAGGCATCCAGACCGGATGGCAGGCGGGTGGGCATGTTGGGTGAATTTGGCGGCATCGGATTGTATGAGCCGGGGCATATGTGGCCGGTGCTGAACAATGCCTATGAGATGGCGCTTTCGTGCGAGAATCTCACCCAGCGATACGAGCTCATGCTCAACGAGGTGGAACAGCTCATGGAATATCGTGGCCTCAGCGGCGCGCTGTATACGCAGACCACGGACGTGGAGCACGAGATCAACGGATTGCTGACCTATGACCGGAAGGTGGAGAAAATGAATATCGAG
>JAICXX010000103.1 GCA_025934485.1 Chitinophagaceae bacterium | reverse complement strand
TGACTGGAAAGAACAGGAAGATCAGCTCAATGCCTTTCATCATTATTGCACAAAGGTCGATGATTTCGGTTTGCACTTTATTCACGAAAAAGGGGAAGGAGAACACCGGGTGCCATTGCTCCTCATCCATGGCTGGCCCGACTCTTTTGCCCGTTTTCTGAAGCTGATATCTCTGCTTACAAAGCAAGGGCCGAATGGATTTTCTTTTGATCTCGTTGTGCCGTCGATACCTGGTTTCGGTTTTTCCGAAAAACCTGCCCATCCAGGAATGGAAGTCACGCGGATTGCGAAATTATTTGCCGGCTTGATGGACAAACTCGGTTATGACAAGTATCTCGTGCATGGCGGGGACTGGGGCAGCTGCATCGGTGAACAATTGGCCATGAGCTTTCCCCGCCGGGTGAGCGGGCTGCACCTCACGGACGTGCCATTTCCGCACGCGCTTCAGCTGAAAGGCCTTCCCCTATCGGACAACGAACGGGCGTATTTCCAGCGCGTACAACAATGGCAACAACAGGAAGGGGCCTATGGCGGGCTGCAATCCACCAAACCGCAGACCCTGGCCTATGCCATCAACGACTCGCCGATCGGCCTGGCCGCGTGGATCATCGATAAGTTTTATGCGTGGAGCGATCATAACGGTAACCTGGAGGAGATCTATACCCGCGATGAATTGCTCGTCAATCTGACCATTTACTGGGTGACTCAGACGGCAGGCTCTTCCTTCCGGCTATATTATGAGATGATGCACCATCCACAAAAGCCGGCGAAGGAAAAGCTCGATATCCCCACCGCCATGTGCATCGCACCGAAGGATGCCAGACCGCCACGGGAATATGCCGAACGGTTCTTCGACGTCCAGCAATGGACCGAACTGCCGGCCGGCGGGCATTTTCTGGCAATGGAAAAGCCCGGGGCGCTGGCTAATGATATCTTCCGGTTTGCGGCCAAATGTGCCTGACCACGGAACTACCCTTCCTGTTCGTCCGCGCTGGGGCCATAGCTGCCGGGGATCGGGATGTCCAGCAGCCGGAGGAAGACGCCTAGCTGCGCCCGGTGATGAACGATCTGACAATAAGCCATCCGGATGATCTCCCCCTTAGTTAATATGTGATAGATCTCCTCGCCATTACGCATGGTCCAGGTCTGGTCCAGCACCTCTTCGCGGATATTCGCCAGGTGTTCGCGGCCATCCGCCAGCGACCGTTCGAAATATTCCATGAGTTCGGCGGTGTTGTGTATCTCCACCTGTTCGTAGGGGTCGTTGGCGAAATCCAGCCCGTCCGTGGTGACCGCCATGGTTACCCAGCCCGGCAATTCGGCGATATGGGTGGCCAGCCGCTGGATGGTCATGCTTTTGGCATGCGGCTGCCAAGTGAAGTAGGCGGTAGGGATCCTTTCGAGCATTTTACGCGTGGTTTGGGCTTCCTGGTCCATTTCTTTTAGAAGAGGAGTGATTGTTGACATAAAAAGGTATTTGTTGAAAGGACAAAGTAACTGCCGGGTGGTGACAGCCTTATGTCAGCAAGGAGAAAACTTAACATTGCCTTTCGGGCTACATGCGTTAAATTTATATTATCAAATTATTACCAAAAAACATTATTTCTATGTCTCAACAAGAAACAGGAAATCCTATGGCTCCCGATAAGAAACAGGTGCGCAAGGAGATCGGCGAGAAACTGGCGGGTGCCCTGGCCGAATATAAACAGGAATTAGGTGAAAAGAAACTGGCCACGCGTGTCAAGGAAGTGAGTAAGCTGATCAGCCGCGATTTAAGGAAGAGCAGTAAGAAACAGAAAAAGCATGCCCCGAAATCGAAAACGAAGGTGAAGCTGACTAAGAAGACCACCACCAAGGCATAAAATAAAAAGCTCAGGAGCCCGCCTAAACGAAAAATAGGCGGGCTTTTTTTATGCGCCGCCTTCAACCGGCGGCGAACTTCGTTGTTAAGGATTTTTTCACCCTTTGGTAAGGAAGAATAACGGAAATTTACAGATCAAATCATTTCATTATGGCCAGCTTCGGAGATTTAAAGCCCAACACGTATTACCTGATCCAGGTAGATGCAGATTCCGACATTGAGCTCGTGTCGATGATCCTGCAGACAAAAGAGACCGTATTGTTACGCAGTTTCCTGCCGCAGGCCGAGGACTTCTTCAAATATCTCGACGAGCCGATCTTCAAACTGGTGGAGGAAGTGGACGAAGAGACAGCCCAGCAACTGGAGAGTCTGTATCCGCCTGCAAGCGAAGAACAATACTTCGAGGAAGAAGAGGAAGAGTAGGCTGGCTGTTTCGCCAATGGCGCCGATGTCAGAGGGGGCGGATGTCAGAAATTCAGGAGGATCGCTAGTAGCA
The DNA here is from genome assembly GCA_025934485.1 of Chitinophagaceae bacterium. Lineage (GTDB taxonomy): Bacteria > Bacteroidota > Bacteroidia > Chitinophagales > Chitinophagaceae > Puia. Next base: position 18,127 of record JAICXX010000103.1, on the reverse strand, counting down.
CGATCACCGTCAGCACGGTGTACAGATAGTCTTTTTCCAGGAGATAACCGAAGATGGAAAAGGCGATGCGCGCGATGGGAGTGGCGATAAGGATCAGGAGTCCGAGCTGGATCAGCGGCCGGCCTTCTCCCCGCATCACCGCTTCCAACATCAGCCGCGGATTGCGCATCTTGTCCGGTTCTCCATGGAACTCCCTGTATGCCGGTAGCTGATGGCCGTGACGATAGAGATAGACGATCCCGCCGGCGAGTACCACCAGCGAGGCGGAAATGACGCCATAGCGCAAGAGGTAGCCGATCACCTTCTCCATGTCCGTGTCCTGGATGCGTTTTTTCATATTTAAAATCCATTTGCTTCCCGCGCCTACGGGAAGTATTTATATCTGATGTGCGATACCATTGTAGATCATCTCCACCGCCAGGACAAGGATGACGAAGGCAAATACGATCTTGAGACTGGTTGTCCTGGCCTTCGTGAGCACCCGCGTCCCGACGAGTGCCCCGCCCAGAACGCCTAACATCACAGGCATGGACAGGCCGGGATCGATATATCCGCGCTGGAGATAGACGCCCACACTCGCCGCCGCCGTAACGCCGATCATAAAATTACTGGTAGTCGTAGACACTTTGAAAGGGATGCGCATCACATTGTCCATGGCGATCACCTTGAATGCACCCGAGCCGATACCCAGCAGTCCGGAAATGATACCCGCGACATTCATCATGAAAAAGCCGCCCACGACATTCTTGACGAAATAAGGGGTCTTCCCTTCCTCCGTTGGCATGGTGCTGTTCAAACGTAATTTTGCCGCCAGCACACCCGAAGGACCCGAAGTGACGGGATCGGCCAGCCGCGCAAAGGAGAGCCCCGCCGAAATGATCAGGACGATGCCGAACAAGATCGCGATGATCTCCGTAGGCATATAGGCGGCCAGCCAGGCACCGGCTATCGCCCCTGCCGTCGTCGCCAGTTCCAGGAACATCCCCAGCCGGATATTGGCGATGCCCTCCCGGACATACGCTGCGGCGGCCCCCGAAGAGGTGGCGATGACGCTCACCAGCGAGGTGCCGATAGCGTAGTGGATATCCACCTTGAAAACCAGGGTCAGCAGCGGGATGATCACGACGCCTCCACCCAAACCGGTGAGTGAACCCAGGAGCCCGGCTACCAATGCGGCGCCGAAAAGGATGAGCGTAAAGACGAGAATGGTCATAGGTTCACTTTATTTGCCCTGCAAATATAATGTGCAAACAGCTAAGGTCCGACCTTAGGTCAAGCCGCAGCCTTTCAGCCGATATCTTTGTAGCATGTCAACAATAAAAAATGTAATTTAGGCTTTGATTTCCCAGCGATGGGAAACAGGATAATTAATGGAAACACCGGGCACCTGCAAAAAAGTACTGATGAAAGGAATGCTTGTCATGACCTTTTTGCTGCTCTTCGTGCCGCAGCTGTCCTATAAATTCTATCTCTGCGTCAACAACCCTTCCTGGACTTTCAAAGCGCAAAAAAGCTCACGGGTATCTCCTGTACGTACAGTGAGCCAGACCATTACGTATGCGCACTGTCTGCCGTTGAGCATTGACAAACGGTATTGTCTGAAGCATTGTATTGGACTATTGCGGGCGGAGATGCGGTCCGTTCGGATCAGCTGCCCGGGTCCGGTGTATGCGACCACCGGCGCACCGGGGTTTGCCAATGTATTCGCGATCACCTGTTCTCTCCGGGGACCGCCGCCGGCATCCGCCTTTTTCTGAGAATCTAAACAGGCGCACTTCAGTGCGTCCATTCTGCTGATCGAGCCGGACAATACCCTCTCCGGCCGATCCAGTAAGATACTCCGGAACGCGCTCTATAATGTCGATGCGGTTCCCGAGGGTGTGCCGGGGATAGCGATGTTCGCAACCGGTAATCACTCGCCTGATCTATATTCTTTATCTTAAGTAAACATCAGATTAAATTTATGACAACACGTCGACTAAATAAGGGCGAGGTGGAAGCCGCCAGGGGCGAGATATTCCACATGATCCTGTTCGCAATGGCCTGGGTGATGATAGGTGAAGTTGCCATAGATTTCCGGGACCATGTACTGCCGGCTGTAACAGTGCTGGCGGCAGTGGTTATACTGGCATTGTATTCGATAAGCCTTTATAATCTGGAAGATAATCTGGAAGATGCGGGATCGCACTTGCCCGTTTTTGGCAAGAGACATATCGGCGTCACGTCGCGCTATGTCATCATCTTTGTATTGGAAGGTATAGCGGTAATGGCTACCTGGATGATCCTTATTCATATGGGGCGCGAGATATGGCTGGTCCCGAGCTTTGCGCTGATCGCCGGTTTACATTTTTTCCCCCTGGCCGGCGTGATCCGCGTAAAGAGCTATTATTTCCTGGCCTTGACAATTACCCTTATTGCCGTCATAGGCTTTTGGCTGGTCTCTTCCGGAAGAATGATGGCAGATAATGGTAATGCGTTGGTGGCATACGGATGCGCGGCGGCAGCGGTTATAGACGGAGCTTGGATCGCCCTCAGAACAAAAGCACGGGCCCGGTAGCCAGGGACTATCCCGCAAAAAAAAGCGCCGGACGAATAACCGTCCGGCGCATAATTGTTATTTTATAGTAGTGCCTTCTTTTATCTCATCGTTCGCACTGGCGATCACCTGTTCACCGGGCTGCAACGTTCCCAGTACCTCGACGCGGTCGCCGGATTCGTTGCCCGTTTGGACGTCGACCCTTACGGTCTTTCCGTTGCGGACGGCTATCACATACTTTCTTTCCGTAGAGGTGACGACGGCCGTCCTGGGCACGGACAAGGCATGCGGATTGCCCTTGGAATCGAACAGCACATCGGCATACATGCCGGGCGTCAGCGTCTCGTCCGGGTTGTAGACATCTAACTCCACAGGCTCCGACCGGTATTGGAGATTGATGTTCATCGATTTTCTGGCGATCCGCCCTTTGAACTCCTTGCCCGGGAAAGCGCTCAGATAAAAGGAAAGGGTATCGTTATTCCGCAAGGTGCCGGCCATTGCCTCGGGTATGGCCACCTGGAGCCGCAAACGATCTATCTCTTTCAGCTCCAGCATGGGCTTACCGTCCTTTGCCTCGGCGCTGACCAGGGCGCCGGGGTGTACGTTGCGCTGCGTGATCACTCCCTTGAAAGGAGCCATCACCTGCAGATAAGCCATCATCACCTGCTGTTGCTGCCAGGCGGCTTTCTCGGCATTGCTCAGGGCGCTGTCCGCCTGCGTCTTGGACCGCGCGGTGGAGAGATCCATCGGTGAAATGGCGCCGGGGGTACGGTCGGCCTGTTTCAGCCGTTCATAATTTTCCCGGCTTATCGTGTAATCCGACATAGCCTGCGAATATTTTTCCCTGGCTTGGGCGACCGCCTCCTGGAGCTCCGGATCTTCCAGCACCATCAGCAACTGGCCTACGTGCACATGCGATCCGACGTCCACGAGTACCGTCTTTACATAGCCGTTGACCTTGGGGAATATGCTGACTTCCTGATAGGCGGCCAGCTGGGCGGGAAGCTTATAGACCTGTTCCACGGGCTGCTTTTCCGCGATCGCCAGGGCATAATGGGGTTCAGCGGGAGGAGCGGCCTTCTTGTCCGCTGCCTTGTCATCTGAACAGCCATACACGAGCATGGCCGCGAAAAATAAAAGTATCGGGAATTGTTTGTTCATATCGTTGTTTATTTAGAGGAATCTTCGGGTAATAAGGAAACTGAGTCGAAAGATGTTTTTTGTTGTATCCAGCCGTATACCAGCGGTACGATAAAAAGGGCGGCAAGAGTGGAGGCTGCCAAACCGCCGATGACGGCGCGACCCAGCGGTGCGCTCTGGTCACCGGACTCTCCCAGGCCACTTGCCATCGGGATCATGCCCGCGATCATCGCCAGCGAGGTCATCAGGATGGGACGCATCCGGATGCTGGCCGCCATTATCGCCGCCTTAAATGGGTCGCGGTACTCCAGCCGGAGCGCCTCTGCATTGGTGACAATCAGGATGGCATTAGCCACCGACACCCCGGTGGACATGATGATACCCATGTAGGACTGGAGGTTCAGCGTTGCCCCGGTCGCCAGTAACATCAACATAGCGCCGAGCAACACCGCCGGAACCGTCGCCAGCACGGAAATGGACAGGCCAAACGATTGGTAATTGGCTGCCAGCAACAATAGGATGACGACGATCGCCGCCATCAGTCCCGTCTGCAGCGAATTGAGCGTTTCCGTAAGCAGGGAAGACATACCCCGAATTTCGGCGACGAGACCGGTAGGCGGGGCTCCCATCTCTTTTATAGCCTTTTGAACGGCATCAGTAGCCGACCCGAGGTCTTTTTTGTAGATGTTAGCGCTCACCGTGACGAAGCGCCGCGGTCCGCTGCGATCGTATTCTCCCGGCAGCGTATCGATATGGAGGGTTGCCACATCCGAAAGGACCGGCCGCATCTGCCCCGGCACCAACGAAACGGACGCCAGCTGTTGACTGGAATTCATAATGTATTCCGGCACTTGCACCTGGCTTTGGTAGGTATAGGCCGAGTGTTCATCCAGCCAAAGATTCTTGTTGGTATACCGGCTCGAGGAGGTCACATCCGTGATACTCCTGGAAACATTGTCTATCGACAGCCCCATCAGGGCCAGCTTATTCCTGTCCACATTGATCTCCACTACAGGAAGATGGAGCGGCTCCGCTATCTGGACGTCCCGAAGAAAGGACACTTTCCTGAGCGTGTCCACGAGTCTTTCGGCATAGGACTGGATATCCTGCATGTTCTTGCCGGCCACACGTACCTCTATAGGGGTCGAGGCTCCCTGGGCCATAATCTTTTCCGTGAGCTCGATGGGCTCGAAGGAAAGATGGACGGCGGGATATTTTGCCAGGATATTCTTTCGCAGTTCCTCTTTGAGGTCCTCGATCTTTACCTTGTAGTTCTCATCCAGGTTCACCTGGATGACGCTCTCATGCGTGCCACTGTTGAAGATATAGAGATTGCTGGTCCCGAAATTGCTGGGTACCATTCCTACAAAGGCAGAGGAAATCGCGATATGATGGCCCACGGTGGAGTCGATGACATCCAGTATTCCCTGGGTAGCCCTTTCCGTGACTTCCAGCCGGGTACCATCCGGTTCCCGGACGCGAAGCTGCAATTGTCCATTATTGGTTTTGGGCAACAGGTCCTTGCCGATGCTCACATAGCACACCCCGGCGGCGCCAAAGGCAAGGATCAGATAAACGATGACGATCAATTTTCGTCGCGGCATCCATTTTTCCAGTCTCGAGGTCAGCCCCATTTTGATGCGCTGAAAGAAGCCATTCTCCTCTTTATGTTCCCGTTCCTGCTCGCCATGCTTGTCGATCTCCAGGCGTTCGTTCTCATTGAGGGCCAAGCCGGCATGCGCATGCGGGCCAGTATGGTGATATTGGAACTTCTCGGCTTTGAGAAGCCAGACGCTGACCACGGGGACGAGGGTCTGCGCCGCGATAAAGCTCACGATCATCGCAAAGGCGATGGAAAGAGACAAGGGAAGGAACATCGCCTTCGGAACCCCCGTCATCACAAAGGCGGGTGCGAAAACGGCCAGGATACAAAGCAGGATCAGGAGCAGGGGGAAAGAGATCTCGGAACAGGCATCGAGGATCGCTTTTTTCTTGGGACTGCCCATCTCGAGATGCTGGTGGATGTTCTCGATGGTCACGGTGGCCTGGTCCACCAGGATGCCAATGGCGAGCGCCAGCCCGCTCAGCGTCATGATATTGATGGTCTGACCCGCCATTTTTAGGAAGAACACCGCGCTCAGTACGGCAACGGGTATCGTGATGATCACCACGAGGCTGCTCCGCCAGTCGCGCAGGAACAAAAGCACCATGAGACCCGTGAGGACGGCGCCGAGGATGCCTTCCGTCATCAGGCTCTTGGCCGAGTTGATGACAAAAACGGATTGGTCGAACTCATAACTGATATTCACGTCGTCCGGAAGCAGGCTTTTCATCTCCGGGATCCGCTTCCGCAGCGTCTGCACGACCTCCCACGTCGAAGCGTCCGCCGTTTTGACCACGGGAATATAAACAGATCGTTTGCCGTTGACCAGCGCATAGCTCACCGTGATATCCGCGCCATCGGCTACCGTGGCTACATCCCGCACATAGATCGTTTGCGACCCATTGCTCCGGATAGGGATATCTTCGAAATGCTGCACCTTGTTCTCCAGGGAGTTGATGGAAGTTACATACATCATGCTATCGACCCGGAGGTTGCCGGAAGGGGTAATGGCATTGTTCCTGGCAACGGCGTTCGTGACTTCGTCTGCGGACAAATTATACATCCGCAGTTTTTCCGGGTTGACATTGATGAGCACCGACCTCGCGTTGGAGCCAAAAGGCGGGGGGGCGGAAAGCCCCGGGACCGTGGCGAACATAGGCCGGACCCGGGTGAGGGCCAGGTCGAAGATATCCTTGAGCGGTCTGGTCTTGCTGCTGAATACCAACTCACCTACGGGCAGGGACGAGGCGTCGAAACGCACGACCTGCGGCGGCAGGGCCCCCGGCGGGAAGAAGGCCATGGTCCGGTTCACCTGTAAGGCCACTTGCGCCGAGGCTTCGGCCATATCCGTGTTCTCATAAAAGGTAAGCTTGATCAGGGAAAGACCCTGGATGTTTTTGCTCGAGATGGTCTTGACGCCATTGATATACAGGAATTGATCCTGCATACGTGTGGCGAAGAATCCTTCCATCTGCTGTGCCGACATACCTCCATACTGCTCGATCACATAAATGGTCGGCGCATTCAACTTGGGAAAGATGTCTATGGGGATGGTCCGGACCGCTAACACGGAGAATAATAAAAGGCCCATGAACAGGACTACCACTGTGATCGGCCTTTTTAATGCTGCTCGTACCATTAGAAACTATTTGATAGATTGAATAAATTGATCCAGCTGGCCTTCCGAGCTGGATTTGTCCAGATTGGCAAGCAGCCAGTCGCTGACGGTTTGCACATAATCGGATTGGGCACGATACAACACGAAGGTGGCATCGGTGAGGTCCACCAGGTTGATGATCCCGGCCTTGTACTGAGCTGTCTTTTGATTGAAGGCGGCTTGCGCGGAATTGATCTGGATAGGGACTTCGAGCAGGTTCATGTCTGCCGTCCGGATCGCCTCGTCGGCCTTATTGCCGACATTCTGCAGGGACACTTGCTGTTGCTGGAGCCCATATTCGCTGGCGGTGGCATCGTATTGCGCAATTCGCGCTTTATCCTTACGGTGGACGATATTGAACAGATCGTATTCCAGCGTAAGACCCGCCAGGTAATTGAACCGCTGATAGCCCAGCCCGCTCGCCGCGGACGATTTGTATTGATCCGTATAGTCTATGCTCGAGCCCCTGGCCCAGCCCACGCCGTTGAGCAGGAGCCGGGGCAGATAGCTCCTCCTGACCAATTCTTCCCGTTGAAGATACAAGGCATGTTCCTTATTGAAATAATCGATCAGCGGGTTGGTGGCCGCTCTGCTGCTGTCGGACTGGACGCCGGGTATCGATCCATAGGCGGCGGTGCGGGAAGTATCGATCCGGATATTGTCCGCGGGTATCCCGCTGAGATAGCTAAGCTGTTGTTGCAGCTGCCTGACCTGGCCCAGACTCTGGTTATAGATGGTGCGGGTCTTCGACAGCTCGGCCATGGCCAGCGCCGAATCGGCTCCCGGCTTGATCCCGCTGCTCGTAACGGCTTGTATCACGGTATAGATCGTGTCGTAACGATCGACATTTTCTTTGTCGATCGACAGTTGCGACTCTCCCTTCAGGAGATCTAAATATAATTTGGCGACCTGCCATTTTACCAGGTAGATTTCCCGGTCCAGATCGGCCTGGCTGAGATCGGCAAAGGCCCGTGCATTGCGGACGGTCGCCTTTTTCAGACCAAAATCGAAGAGCTCATACTGATTATAGAAAAAGCCGATGTTGCCGATGGCGGATTGATAGATATTCGACGACCGGACTCCGCTGGAGGCGGAGGGGATGATCCCAAAGGAGATATAGGAGCCGGGGATCGAATTGTCCGTCCCCGCCGTAACCTCGTCTCCTATATACGACGTAGGAAGAAAGGCATGCCGGGCGTCGGTAATGCCCGCTCTGGCGGCATCGGCCAGCGCCCTTTTCTGCATCAATACGGGTAGATGATGCTGGGCGCTGTCGACAAGGGCCGACAAAGTATAAAGTTGTCCCGGGGCCTGCGCGAATAAAGTATGCGCTGGTAGCAATAATACAATGCTACTGATCCAGAGCATCCTTCTGGTACAGAATTTAACCATTAGAAGTATTTAATAGATTTAAACTGAGTAAGCCTGATATGCTGCCAGAGGCAGCGGATACAGCAAATAGATCAGCAGACGGCGGGAGGCCCACGCAGCGGTCGATGGAATAGAGCCGGCTTCGGAAGATCGGTGTGGCAATAGGATCCCAGCACAATGGGTGCCAACACATATTCGGGAACGACCGGCGACAAAACCGGGCACGGTGGCATGTCTTCCTGGTGAAAGCGTTTATTAAGCCGGATGGAATGTCTGGAGGTAGAATGCAGTGGGGTCGTCCGGGCCACGGAGACGTCTTTGTCATGCCCGCTGATCAGGCAAGCATATCGGATGATGTCGCTGGCATTGGAATGGCCTTCGAAATTGTAGAAGGACTCTACGGAAAAGAAAATGCCATACACCCCCAAAAGGAGAATATAATACAATAGCTTATGAAGGGGTGTTTTCATTTCCAGTGCAAAAGTAGCCATAAAAAGCTTGCCGCCCTAGTCAGGGCGCGCAGTTTAACCGCTATTTCACATGGGATTAGAATCCTATTAGAGGATAAAATGCAGGAGCCAGTAGACCAGGGCAGCCAGCAGGGCGCTTACGGGGATCGTGAGGATCCATGCCCAGATGAGATTGATGGTGACGCCCCAGCGGACCGCCGACATCCGTTTTGTGGCGCCGACACCCACAATGGCCCCGGTGATGGTGTGGGTGGTGCTCACCGGGATGCCCAGGTACTGGGTGAGGAAGAGGGTGACCGCTCCCGCCGTCTCGGCGCAAACTCCTTCCAATGGGCTCACCTTTGTGATCCGTGAGCCCATCGTTTTGACGATCCGCCAGCCGCCGCTCATGGTACCCAGCGCGATGGCCGAAAAGCAGGCTATCGGTACCCAATGCGGCAACTCTTTAAAACTTTGGATGTCACCATGGGCCATCAGGGCCGCGGCGATGATGCCCAGCACCTTTTGTGCGTCGTTGCCCCCATGCCCGAGCGACAGCAGCGCGGAGGACAACAGCTGTAACCGGCGAAACCACCCTTCCGCGCGATAGGGGTTGCTGCGTTGAAAGATATTTACGATCAGGATCGTGATCACAAGCGCGACGAACATCCCAATCGCCGGAGCCAGCACGATAAAAAAGAAGGTGGGCAGCACATAGCCATAGTCCACGACATTCTCCCCTTTTACGACCCAGCCGCCCGCGTGCGCCAGCGCCGCGCCGACGAAGCCTCCCAGCAGGGTATGCGAAGAGCTCGACGGGATACCGAACCACCATGTCAGCAGGTTCCAGGTGATGGCGGCGATCAGACCGCTGAGGATCACGGGCAAGCTGATGAAATCGCGGCTGACGAAATGGGCGATCGTTGTGCCGATCTTGAATTCGCCGATGAAATAGTTGAAGATAAAGAAGGCGGCGAAATTGAAGATAGCGGCCCAGAGAACCGCCTGAAAAGGCGTCAGTACTTTGGTCGATACAATGGTGGCAATGGAAATGGCGGCATCATGAAATCCATTGATGTAATCGAAAACAAGGGCCAATACGATGATAATATACAGCAGGGTCATGGGTTTCCCGGGGGACAGGCCTTAGGCGTATTTTATAATAATGGATTCGATCACATTGGTCGCATCTTCACATTTATCCGTTACGATCTCCATGACCTGGTAGATGTCCCGCTTTTTGATGACCTCTTTCGCGTCCGGTTCCGTTTCGAACAGGCGTTCGATGCTCATATCGAAAATGTCGTCGGCCTGGTTCTCGATGCTGTTTACGCGTACGAGCGCATCGGTGATCGTTCGCATGTCCCGCATATTGCGTAGTTCCTTGACGGCCCCGCGGATCTGGTGGGCGCCCTGTTCGATGAGATCGGCCATCTTCTGGATGCCGAAGTCGTTGGGGTTGACCTTGTAGAAATTGATCTTTTTGGCAGCGGCGTAGATGTAATCGCAGATATCGTCCAGTGCGCTTGCGAGATAATGGATATCCTCGCGATCGAAGGGGGTGATAAAATTGCGGCCCAGCTCGGTGAAGATGCGATGAGTCAGGTCGTCGTTCACGTGTTCCTGGGCTTCGAGCTGCAGGATCAATGCCGCGCGTTTGTCAAAATCCGGTTCGCTCACCACTTGCTTTAACAACTCCCCCATCTTGCCCACACTATCCGCTACCTCTTCGAAAAGAGAGTAGAAGACCTTGTCCTTAGGCAGGAAAAATTGTACGAATGCATTGAAACCCTTCATCTGATAAAAGTTATACGCGCGGTCGTGCTAAACCGCGCCTGTGCATTTGAAAACAGCCGACAAGGTAAAACGATTGTCGCCGGCAATTTCGCGGGGCTCCGTTTGGTAATGATTTCTTAACATTAACGGGCCAGCTTCCAATAGGCCCGGGTGCCGGGTTTGCGTTCGTCGGTGGCCTTGGACAGCAGGGTGTCGCCGGTATGGAGGTCGCCGAAAACCTCGATGCCGCTGTCGGTGGTCATCCCCTGCCGCACATCTACCCACTGGGCTTTCCCATCGTGAACACGGATGACGAATTTCCGCTCAAGGGTGGTCGCTATGGCGCCCGGGGGAAGAATAAATGAAGGGGCGTTGCGTTCCAGATTCAGCCGGGCATATACAAAGGCGCCTGCTTTGAGCAGGTGGGGGCGGTTGTCTACATCGTATTCCCATAACTCGGTGCGGGTTACGGGGTCGATGGATTCGGTCTTGCGGGTGAGGGTACCGGTGAAGCGCTGTTCAGGATAGGCATCGACGGCAAAGGAGAGGTCGCGGCGGCCGGTGGCGGCGGCGACATAGGTTTCGGGGACAGCTACGCGTAAGCGTAAGACAGTGTTGTCCTGCACGGTGAGCAGCATACTATTCGCACTCACCAGTGCGCCGGGGTCGGCTTTTCGGGCGATGATGACGCCGTCGAAGGGAGCGGTGAGGTATAAATAGCCGGACACTTCCTTGTACGCCTTGGACTGCTGGCTTACGGCTTCGTACGCGGCGCTGTCCGCCTCCATCTGGTCATGGGCCGTCACAAGGTCTACGGGGGCTACGATACCGGGCGATGTACTTTGAGAAGCCTGGTAGAGCCGTTGGTATTTATCGGCGCTTGCCGTGTATTTGGCCTTTGCGGACGCCAGCGCGGCCTGGGATTGGGTGACCTGGGTGTTGATTTCGGGGGCTTCGATGATGGCGAGCGTCTGTCCTTTGCGGACGCGGTCACCGATGTCCACTTTCATGTCGCGGACATAGCCCTGTACTTTGGCGAAGAGATCGGTTTGCAGATAAGGTTGCAGCTCTCCCGGGAGATCTACCGATTTTTTTACGGTGTCGGTCTTGAGCAGGAAAACGGCGGCAGTGTCCTGTGTCGGGGCAGCCGTGGTAGTCGGAGTGCTGCCGGAATGGCCGCAGGCAGCGACTAAGGTTAGGCTAAGGGCCAGGATCGGGAGGTTGCGCATATGGGGAATGGTGTAGTGCATGTGATTATTTTGTTTGAGTATCGTCGGGATATAGGGACACGGGCCGGTAGGATTTCCGCCCGGCCAGCCATTGATAGATATGGGGCAGGAAGAACAGGACGCCGAGGGCGGAGAAGACAAGGCCGCCTATCACGGCAATGCCCAGGGGCGCCGTTTGGTCCCCGCCTTCCGTGAGACCGAGGGCCATGGGGATCATCCCCGCGATCATAGCGACGCTGGTCATCAGGATAGGTCTTAGCCGGTGGCCGGCGGCATCGAGGTGTACTGAAGCGGCGCCGGAACGGCGTAGTTCTTCGGCATTCGTAATAAAGAGCACCGAGTTGGCGATGGCGACGCCTACCGCCATGATCGCTCCCATATACGATTGGATGTTTAAGGTACTGCCCGTAATAAAGAGCAGGAAGAGCGATCCTGCTATTACCGCGGGGATCACGGACAAGGTTGCCAATGCAACACGAAAGGACTGGAAGAAGATAGCCATGGCTAGAAAGATCACCGCAATGGCTACGATCAATCCGAATTGGAGGCTTTGGATCGTTTGTTGGAGAAGGTCGCTTTGCCCACGCAGGAGGATGCGGGCACCGCTGGGGAGTTTGCCCATGCCGGCGATGATGTTGCGGACCTTCGCGTAGGTAGCTCCTTTGTCTTTTTGCTGGATGTTGGCGGTTATGGTGATATAACGTTGTTGGTTCAGGCGGTCGTATTCGCCGGGAACCGTCGTACGTTTCCAGGTGGCGACTTCACCCAGGAGATGCGTTTCGCCATTGGGCCCCGAGGAGACCGGCACGGCTTCGAGCTGGGCCGTACTGTTCATCCGGTAATTGGGATATTGCACCTGTACCTGGTAGGCGGTGCCAGTGGATTTGTCCAGCCAGTAGCTGGGTGCGGTGAAGCGGGAGGATGAAGTGGCGGCGACGGTACTCCGGGCGATCTCATCCCCTGATATACCCAATTGTCCCGCACGCATCCGGTCGATGTCGAGCTTGATGGCAGGATAGTCGAGCGGCGTCGTGATCTGGAGATCGCGCAGCTCGGGGATGGCGGCGAGTTTTTGTAGCAGTCCGGTGGCAGTCTTTCTGCCCTGGTCGAGGTTGCGGTTCGCTACGGCGATCTCGATGGGGTTGCTGCTGCCGAGATTGAGCACCTGTTCTACGATGTCGCCGGGCTCAAAGGAAAGTTTGGCTTTGGGCATATCTTTTCCAACGGCTGCCCTTAGCCGTTCGCGAAAATCGGCTATCGGAATAATGCCGGTCTTCAATTTGATCTTGGTGACGGACTCATTGGGGCCGCCGGTCCAGAGGTAGATCAGGTTGACGGGATAGCTGGAGGGCTGCGTGCCGATGAAGGCGGAGGTGATCTCGACATTGCCCTTACCGGCAATGCTGTCCGTGAGCTCCAACAACTTCCGCGTGTCATCTTCCGTTCGCTCCAGGCGGGTACCCACGGGAAGGCGTAAGCGGACCTGGGTCTGTCCGCTGTCCGTATCGGGAAAGAGCTGGGTGCCGGTGATCCGGAACAATGCCACGACAACAACGGCGGCCCCTGCGAGAAAGAGGAGGGTAATCGCCGCATAATTGGTATTAAAACGCCGGCCGGCGCGCAGATAACGGTCCCGGAGCTTGTCGAACGCCGTTGCGCGTTTGGCGGTCTCCGCGATATGCTGTTTAAGCAGCCAGTTAGATACCACAGGTACGAAAGTCTGCGAGAGCAGGAAGGAGGCGATCATCGCAAAACCTACCGCGAGGGATAGGGGTAGGAACATGGCCTGCGGCACGCCGTTCATAAAAAGCGCGGGGACGAACACGGCCAGGATGCTGAGGAGGATAAGCAGCTTGGGCGCGGCTATTTCGAGGCTGGCGTCGGCGATAGCGCGGCCTCTGTCCTTACCCATCTCCTGGTGGCGATGTATGTTCTCTATGGTCACCGTCGCTTCATCGACGAGAATGCCTACGGAAAGGGCCATCCCGCCGAGGGTCATGATATTGACAGTCTGCCCGCAAAGGTACAGGGCTGTTGCCGCGGACAGCAGGGCCAGCGGGATCGTCATGATCACGATCAGGCCGCTGCGTGGATCCCGCAGGAACAATAACACCACCAGGCCCGTAAGGAGCGCACCCAATCCGCCCTCGAACAGGAGGCTTTTGATGGAATGGATGACATAGCCCGATTGGTCGAATTCATAGCTGACTTTTATATCGGAAGGAATGGCTGCCTGCATATCGGGCAGGGCGGCCTTGACGCGTTGGACGACGTCCCAGGTAGAGGCGTCGGCGCGTTTGGTAACGGGGATGTATACGCTGCGTTTGCCATTGACCAGGGCATAGCTGGTGGTGATATCGGCGCCAAGGCTCACGGTAGCCACATCGCGGAGATAGACGGCCGGACCACTGCCCAGCTGGAGTGGAACCTTTTGAAGGTCCTGTGCATCCTCGATGACGCTGTTTTGCGGGGTGATGTAGGTTGTATCACCGATGCTGACATTCCCCGCGGGTGTGATGCTGTTGAATTTAACCAGTGATTGCACGACCTGGTCCGGAGAGAGATGATAGGCTTGCATCTTCTGCGGGTCTACCGTGACGACCACGGTCTTTTGGTTGCCGCCAAAAGGAGGCGGTGCGCTGACCCCGGGCAACGTGGAGAACATGGGCCGGACGCGGAACAGCGCGAGGTCGGAGATCTCGCCGAGCGGACGGCTGTCCGAGGTGAAGACGAGCTGGCCTACTGGAACGCTTCCGGCGTCGAAGCGGGTGATAAAGGGCGGTACCGTACCCGGAGGCATAAACGCCCGGGCACGGTTGACATAGCCTACGACCTCGGCCATTGCCTGACTCATATCCGTGCCTTCGTTGAACTCGATCTTGATGAGCGCTGAACCTTGGATGCTTTTGGAGTCTACATACTTGACTCCGGTGATATACAAGAAATGATATTCGTAATAGGAGGTGACGAAACCCTCCATCTGATCGGGTGACAACCCACCATAGGGCTGAGCAACATAAACGGTGGGCAGGCCGAGCTTGGGGAAGATGTCGATCTTCGTATTCCGGATCGCGAGGTACGAGAAAAAAAGAATGGCGATAACGGTGACCAGAATAGTGATCGGATGACGCAGCGCGGAGATGATGAGTTTCTTCATGAGCGACCTATTTCAGTTGATCGGTAAAGAGATTGAGATTGCCTTTGGCTACCCCGATGTCGAGCAAGGCCCGCCAGACTTGCAGGTTAGCGTCGGCTTCGGCCATTTCCGCATTCAGCAGCTGGTATTGTCCCTGGGTAAGGCGGGTGAAATCCACCAATCCGCTTTTATAGCTCAGCTCGAGCCCCTGATAGGAAAGCCGGGCGGCCTGTGACTGTACGGGGGCTTCCTGAGCGACCAATAAGTTTTGCTGGTAGTTCGATTCCGCGGTCTCGACCTGGCGGCGGAGATTGATATCGACTTGCGCCAACTGGTCCTGATCCGCTTGTAATAAGTTGCGGTATTGTCTTTTCTGGATATTGACCCGGGCGAATTGCAGGATGGGAAAGCTAAGCTGTACGCCTGCTCCATAATTGGTGCGGGAAAGCATCCAGCCATCGGGTCGATTGACGACCCCGTTCTGGTCGATACCGGAGCCGCGGGAATAGGCGTTGGCCCACACGTCGAGTTTCGGGCGCCAGCCGCGTTGCACTTCTTTGAGATTGGCGGCGCCCAGGGCGACTTGTGCCCGATAGTACTGATAACCGGGATTTTGGATATAAGTGCCGCTGGTATCGGGTAAAGCCGGGATGTGGAGCGTGAGGGCGGTGTCGGTAAAGATGAAGTCGGCGGCTTTGCCTTGCAGCCCGGTGAGCCGGCAGAGTTCCAGCACCTGGGCGGTGTAAAGCCGTTGCGTGTTTAGCCGCTCCATGGTGGCCTGGGCGAGCAGGGATTGGAATTGAACTGTATCGAGACCAGGCCGAAGACCCCGTTTGGCGAGTTCGAGGGATTGCCCCAGGCTCACCTGGGTTCGATCGATATTGGCCTGTTCGGTGACGAGGAGTTTTTGAAGATAGACGATGCTCAGGTAGGTGAGGATGCCGGCATAACGTTGCTGGAACAAGGCGTTGTCATAGGCGCTGCCGGAGAGCTTGAACTCGGCGGCAGCTTTTTCTACCGCGGCGGCCCGCTGGCCGAAGGTGAGGGGCGTCCATTGAAGGAAGGCGGTCAGGGCGGTCCCGGGGATGACATTGTTGTTGCTGTAGGCGGCAACCGGCCCCGAGATCGGCATGAGCAACCCGGGGTAGCTCATGCCGGTGATATTGTTGTCGGTAGCATACCCCGCCTGGTAGCCACCCGTGAGGTTTGGCAGCAGGGTATTCCGGGCCAGGTCCACATTGGCGGCGGTGGCGGCGGATTGGTCCTTGTAGGCGCGGAGCTGAGGTTGACCCGTTTCGACGAGCGCGAGGACATCACGGATGGAAACCACGTGTTGTTGCGCATCGGAAGCACCCGGAAGGATGCCAAACAGAGTTGCGGCGGCTATCACGACGAGTGAGCGGAAATAAGGCATAGGCATGCTGGCTTTCGGTGTGGTCCAAAGCTAGAACCCGATTTGGAAAACATTTGGAAAAGGGACAGCGCAGATCAACCTCTTGTGCGAAAGTCGACCCTGAGGTGGTGAACGTCATCGCGATAGCTGTAGTCGATACCGAATCCGTACAGCTGGCATATTTGATGAACAAGGGCCAGGCCCAGACCGGTGGTGCGGGAGTCTTCCCGGCCCTTCCGGAACCTGTCGAACAGGCGGGTGGGGTCCCCCTCGAGCGGCGGTCCGCTGTTCTCGACCGAAAAACCGGTATGGTTCAGCCAAACACGCACGTAACCGCCGGGTATATTATGAATATAGGCGTTACGGAGCAGGTTATTGACGAGTATCTCGACGAGTGAAAGATTGGCGATCAATTGAACGTCAGGCTTTATTTCCGTTTTTGTATCGGCTACCTCGTCGGCATAATAATCCCGGAAGAAGGTGGTTTGCTTTTCCAAGAGCCGCGACAGATCTATCGTTTCTTCGTCGGGAAACTGCCGGTTTTCGATACGTGTTAGCAGCAGTAGATTCCGGCTCATCTGGCTCAGCCGGTCGTTGGCTTCGTTGATCTCGCCGAGGAGCCCGGCCGTTTCCTCATTGAGCGTCGATCCTTCGATCATCAGTTCCACCTTACTCCGAATGATGGCCAGCGGGGTCTGAAGCTCGTGGGCGGCGTTTTCGGTGAATTGTTTTTGATTGCGGTAGGCCTGATAAACATTCTCGATGAGCAGCCGGAGGGTTTGATTGAGCTGATCGAACTCCTCCACGCCGGTAGCGGCGGAAAGGGCGATACCGGCATGCCGGCGGACATCGTAGCTGCGTATACTGTCCATCGTAGCATAGAAGGGCGCCCAGAGACGGCGGGATATTTTCCTGTTGATGATCACGATAGCACCCAGCAGGAGCAGGAAGATGAGGGCATCGGCCAGAGCTATTTTGATGATAAGATGCGTGACTTCGGTGGAGGAAATATAAGTGGTGACCAGATAGGACCTGTCTTTATCCGTGAACCGGCTGGTCAGGAGGTTGAAGGTCTCGGCCGGGCACCCGGGGAAGCTAAGCACTGTATCCCTGGGCCGGTCGCTTACCGGCGTAGAAGGCACGGCCTCCGGAGAGATATCGTATTCGCCACGGATTTGCAGCGGGAGGCCGCCGGCGGTATTGGTAAAGGCCCGCCAGATATTGTTTTGCTTGAGATGAAGCTGTTGTTCCTGCATATGCAGAATATGGCTGCGCATCAGGAAATAAAGGAATATGGACCCGGCAAGCATGACGAGTGGAAGCCAGTTAAGGAGAATACGCGTGTTCTTTTGTTGAAGGGGCTGGCTCATGCGACAAGTTTATACCCTAGTCCGTAGACGGTTTGAATGATCTCTTTGCAACCTTTTTCCTTTAGCTTTCGCTTGAGGTTCTTGATATGCGAGTAGACGAATTCGGGACCGGGAGCCTGGTCACCCGGACCGTCATAAAGGTGTTCGGCGATGGCCTGCCGGCTGACGACCCTGTTCTTATTCGTGATCAGGAACACGAGCAGATCATATTCGAGCTTCGTTAGCGGCACTGCCAGTCCGCACATTGATACGGCTCGGGACGTCAGGTCGATGTGAAGACCATACAGATCGACGGTAGCGCTGCCCTCGTTGTATTTGCGACGCAACAGCGATTTTACCCGGGCGCTTAGCTCCGGCAAATGGAAGGGTTTGGTGAGGTAGTCGTCGGCGCCGTGATCCAGGCCGGTGATCTTGTCGTCGAGCGAATCACGGGCCGAGACAATTATGACCCCGTCCCGCTTTTTGTC